>CAYWLI010000118.1:4526-6396 GCA_964459135.1 uncultured Thermodesulfobacteriota bacterium
TCCAGGGGATAGCTTTACACGCACAAGCTCCCAGCAGTTGGCAGTTGTGATAGGCAATGCAGGTGGCGTTGCGGTGAGCTTTGATGGCAAGAGATTAGATTACTCCGGCAAGGACGGGGAGGTGGTGCGACTCACACTTCCTTCACCTGAAGAAGGATAAGGCGGCTACTGGAGGATACGGGGGGAGAGGCGTGCTCCTGATCCGTTGACGGTGATTTCCTTGCTGCCGCACCAGGCGCAGCTGACCATGGCGAAGGATAGATCCTCCTCCATCAGTACGATATCTTCTAGGCCGCGTAATCGTTCATCCTCAGGTTCCCCGCAGATTTCCATAAGTTCCCCCTTTTCGTTGACTTCCACTTCGAGGACCTTCTGAATGGAACACCACATGTTGAAACGAGAGGTGTTGCCGCACCTGAGGCATCTGGCCATGGTTATTCTCCTTGTGCCTATTTGCTTATCTACCCTTCTACCACACAAGGAAACCTGGTGCAAGGAGAATCATCATCCCCACCTTTACATGATGGCCGTGTCTGGGTTATAAACAGTCAGAGAGGTATCGGGTCGTGGATGTCATCGTCACCCACATCAATGCGGATTTTGATGCCTTGGCCTCTATGCTGGCGGCCCATAAGCTCTACCCCGAGGCCAAACTGGTTTTCCCCGGAGCTCAGGAGAAGAGTCTGCGGGACTTTTTTGTGCGCTCTACCTTCTATGTCTTGGAAGCGGATAGGATGAAAGATATTACCTTGGCGGAGATTACCAGGCTCATCATGGTGGATACCAGACAGCGGTCTCGCATCGGGCGATTTGCCGAGATCGTGGATAAGCCGGGCTTGGAGATTCATATTTACGACCACCATCCCGCCTCTGCGGACGATGTGAGGGGAACCGTAGAGGTTGTTGAAGAGAAGGGTGCCACCATTACCATCCTTCTCAGGCAATTGCGGGAGCGCGGTATCTCCCTCACCCCTGATGAGGCGACCGTCATGATGCTGGGGATCTACGAAGACACGGGATCGCTTACCTTCAGCTCCACTACCGAAGAGGACTTTCACGCTGCCGCTTACCTCCTCGCGCAGGGGGCGAGCCTCAATATGATCGCCGATATGGTCACCCGAGAGTTGACTGCTGAACAGGTCTTTTTGCTCAATGACCTCATTCGCTCGGCGGAGCGATACCATATCAGGGGGGTGGAGGTAGTGGTGACCACTGGCTCGTCCGATAGCTATATCGGCGATGGGGCGGTGCTGGTCCATAAGCTCAAGGACATGGAAAATCTCAATGCCCTCTGCGCCTTGATCAGGATGGAAGACCGGATCTATCTCATCGCCCGCAGCAGGGTGGCTGAGGTCAATGTGGCCGAGGTGGCCGTGGAGTTCGGTGGAGGCGGACATCCCACGGCGGCCTCCGCTACGATCAAAGATCTGACTATGGTCGAGGCCAAGGAGAGACTGCTCGGGATCTTACACGAGGTCGTCAAGCCGAAGATCACGGCCCACGATATTATGATCCGCTCCCTCAAGACCATCCAAGAGGATGATACCATCACAGAGGCCCACGGTATCTTGAGCAAATATTATAATATCCAGGTACTGCCGGTCGTATCAGGTGATGAATTAGTGGGTTTGATCGCACGGCCGATTGTAGAGCGGGCAATGCGGCATGGGCTTGGAGATCACACCGTGGGGGAGTATATGACGGCAGATTTTGCCGTCGTGCAGCCTGATACCCCCCTACGAGAGGTGCACGGGCATATTGTTGGTGAGAATCAACGGTTTCTGCCGGTGGTGGAGGGAAAGCGGATGATAGGAGGCATCACCAGGACGGACCTCTTGCGGACACTGCATCATGCCCTTACCCCTTCCCC
>CAYWLI010000119.1:0-2506 GCA_964459135.1 uncultured Thermodesulfobacteriota bacterium
CAACCTTGACACTCCGCCGTAACCCTGTTAGATTTTACCCGGACATTGATTCTTCCATGCGGGGTTGAGCATTGAGTATAGAATTTAAAAAGAGGCTTCAACATACAAAGATATTGGATCCCCAGTCGGGATATGAGGAGAAGATCTTATCCTTGGAGACGAGGTGGGATCCGCTGACGAAACGGACGGTCCGGGTACTCGACCTCCCCATTAAGAAGTTGGACAAGCTCGATATAGAAGCGTTTTTAAAAACGGCAGGGGATGTCCAGTGTCCTTTTTGCCCTGGTGCCTTGGAGGAAGTCACCCCTCGGTTTGCTGATGATTTCATCGAAGGGGGGAGACTCTGCTTCGGCGAAGTGTGTGTGATCCCCAACAGGCTCCCCTTTGATCGGTACTGTGCCGTCGTCGTCATCACCCAGAGACACTATGTCCCCCTTGTTGATTTTACCGAGGAGATGCTCTTTAATGCCTTTTCCACCGCGTGTGTCTTTCTGCGCAGATTGGTAGAGGTTGACCCCCAGGCGCGGTTCTTCTCCATCAATTGGAACTACCTCCCCATGTCGGGGGGGAGCGTTATCCACCCCCACCTTCAGATCATTGCGGGTGAGCTGCCCACGCACTATCAAGGGGAGATGATTCAGGGGGGGCGGGAGTATCAGCAGCGGTGGGGGAAGGTCTTTTGGGATGACCTGATCGCCACGGAGCGGGAGTTGGCCCAACGGTATGTAGCGGCTGTCGGCAACACGGTGTGGCTGGCGAGCTATGCCCCGCTGGGATTCGCGGACATCATGGTTGTCTTCAGCGAACGGGTCTCTCTTGTCGATCTCTCCGATCAGGACCTCAAGAACTTCTCCTATGGCTTGGTCAAGGTCTTTCACGGGTTCAACGACTTCAATCACTACAGCTTCAATCTCAGCCTCTACTCGGGTGAATACGGGGGGGATGATTCCTTTTGGGTCAACGCCAGGATGGTGACGAGGAGGTTGCTGCCGCCGGTAGGGGCCAGCGACGTCAGTTACTTTGAGAAGCTCCACGGAGAATCGATCGGATACAAGAAACCGGAGCGGCTGTGCGAGGAGCTCAGGGGGTATTTCTAAGGGGTGCTTGTCGAGCGCCTCGTTATGTGGAATGAAAAGGGAGCACGTGATCAACCCCGGCCCTGAACCCCTCCTCATTTGCACGAAAGGCATTCCCCGCTGACGCTGATCAATGAAACTCCTGTTTACGGGCCCGCCCGGCATCGGGAAGACCACGGTTATCCAAAAGATACTCGCGGGAATTGAGTTCAGTGCAGGGGGGTTCTACACCCACGAGATCAGAAGGGGAGGGTACAGGGTCGGATTCTCCCTGAAGACCCTGGAAGGGGAGGAGGGGGTTCTGGCCCACATCGATCATCACGGGGGGTATCGGGTAGGGAGATATGGGGTGGATCTTGACCGTTTTGAGGCCCTGGTCCTTCCGGCACTGGAGAGGGCCTTGCAGGAGAAGGAGCTCATCGTTATTGATGAAATTGGCAAGATGGAATTGTTCTCTCAGGCATTTCAGGAGATGGTCATGAGGGTTCTCGATCAGGATGAGCAGCATGTTCTCGGGGTCATCCATCAGGGCAGGGATCCCTATACGGCGTCTGTCAAGCGTCGGGGAGCAGTGGAGGTTATGGCAGTGAACCATGCCAATCGCGATGTTCTCCCCCTCCGGATCATCACGCGCTTGCAGGGGGCACGGATATGATGACATTTAAAGAGGTCTATGTGGATCCCGCTCTGGAGGACCATCCCGTTGTCCAGCGGATTCGACACGCCCTCAACCATCTGCCATGGACCTCGCGGGCGGACCTCGATACGGTGATTCAAGAGATGACCACCTACAGGCACGACCCCTGGGACGACGGAAAGCGAATCCTCATGATCCGTCCGTATGAGGGGAGGTTGGTAAAGAGCTGTCCCGGGACCATGGGTCACATCTGCTGCGGCTACAAGGTCATTAACATCATGAACAATTGTCCGATGGATTGTTCTTATTGTATCCTTCAGGTCTATTTGAACAACCCCTGTGTGACCCTTTATCCGGAGTTCGCACAGATCTTCCGGGAGCTCGAGGAGGCGTTGGACGCCCATCCTCATCGCATCTTCAGGTTTGGCACGGGGGAGCTGGGGGACAGCCTGACCCTCGATGGGATCGTCGGCTTTGCAAACGAGGCCGTCCCCCTTTTTGCCGCCAAGCGCAATGGAATCCTGGAGCTCAAGACCAAGGCCAGCAACGTGCATCATCTCTTTAACCTGGACCACGGCGGAAAGACCGTTTGCTCCTGGTCCCTCAACCCACAAAAGATTATTGAGGGAGAAGAGCATCTAGCCGCCACCCTGGACGAGCGGTTGGGTGCGGCACGGAGCTGCCTCGAGGCGGGTTATCCCCTGGGATTGCACTTTGACCCTCTCATCCATTATCCGGGATGGGAGGATGAATACCGCAGGTTGGTAGACCTCCTGTCCGAGCACATCGATCC
>CAYWLI010000119.1:2606-6328 GCA_964459135.1 uncultured Thermodesulfobacteriota bacterium
CTTGACAGCATCCTGGCGGCCAGGCTTATGTTCGAACAGGGGGTAGCGGTGGTCGGTATTTCCTTTGTCACCCCCTTTTTCGGCTCCGAGGGAGCACAGCGGGCAACTGCGGCATTGGGTATTCCCCTGAAGATCGTGGATATCACTGAGCCCCACCTTGCGATGCTGCGCAATCCTAAACATGGATACGGCAACAACATGAACCCATGCATAGACTGCCATATCCTCATGCTCAGAGAGGCGGGGAGGGTGATGGAGGAAGAAGGGGGAGACTTCCTCTTTACCGGCGAGGTCTTGGGACAACGCCCCATGTCCCAGAACAAGGGTGCCCTGCTGGTCGTGGAGCGGGAATCTGGGTATGAAGGATTGGTCCTGCGCCCGCTCAGCGCTCAACTGCTTCCTGAGACCATCCCGGAGCAGGAGGGGAAGGTCGACAGGGAAAAACTTTTGGGGATCAAAGGTCGCTCCCGGAAGGAGCAATTGGCATTGGCCCGGAGATATCACATTACGGAGTATCTCTCCCCAGCCGGAGGGTGTCTCCTCACTGACCCTATCTTCTCCCGTCGCCTGCGTGATCTCTTTCGCAATCAAAAACACTTTCAGATCAGGGATATAGAGCTCTTGAAGATCGGGAGACACCTCCGTCTCGCCCCGGCGCTGAAGGCAATTGTGGGGCGCAATGCACAGGATAACGAAAAAATTTTACAGCTTATTGCTCCAGGGGATGATCTCCTGAAGGTAGACGGATACCCCGGTCCCCTGTGCCTTATCCCGTATGGCGGTGCAGCGGAGGACATCACACGGACTGCCTCGATCTGTGTCAGGTACAGCGACGCCCCCAAAGATGAGGAAGTGACGGTGTTGTGGAGCAAGGGGGGAGAAGAGCAGCAGTTCAGCGCACAATCGTGTCCCCCTACACTCCCTGCTGGGCTGATGATTTAGGGGGGGAAGTGACAATTACCTCTTCTGGCGGTCCAGGATTGGTAACGTCCTCGACTACCACTCGCGAATGCTCAAGTAAAATTCTGCAAATGAGGATTTACCCCTCTTCATTCTCGTCATGAATGTATCAACGTTGTCAGGACCGTTTTAAAGATATCCGCCTTGACGCTGATGTCCCCCGTGTAAGGGAAGTCGAGTATGATGATCGTGGACAGGGCGATGCCGATCATCGCCGCCAGCAGCGCCGTCATGATTATGTGCGGGACGAAGTTCTCCGTTCCGAAAAACAGCGGGAAGGCGATGGTGATCAGTCCGCCCACGATCAGAACGAAGTAGAGGACCGGGTGGATGGCCAGATGGGCCTCAAGGAGGCGCGCCCTCCTCAATTCGCACGCGTCATTCAATTTATTAAGGGACTCCGTAAAAAATATTTTTTGCGTCTCGTTTTGGGGCACATACCCCCCGTAGAGCTTCCATATGGCGTCTTGCGCCTGCTGCGCCTCGGCGCTTTGCTCACCCCTGATCATCATCGGCCACTCCTCTTCGATAATGGCATTGATATACCGTACAAGATCGCCCTTCAGCTCTTGACGGAATGCGGCGGGCAAAGGCCGTGTATCGTGGTAGAGAGATACGATATAGTTGGCTTCTTTGGAGACGTTCTTGTGCGCCTCATCGAAATTCTGCCAGGTGACAATGACGACAAAGGCGAGGAGTACGGCATAGGTGACGCCGATGGTGGCGAAAATAAAGCCGGCCACGTCGTTATGCAGCTTGAGCTTGGCCGGTGAATGAAACGCCCGGATGACGTACAGGCCGACTATGGATAAGACGATGTAAAAGGCTGCTACGATGAAAACGAGCACAAAACCGGGGATATGTAACAGCAACCATTGGAGACAAGACATTGCCTACTCCTTTTCTCTTATTGATGCGGTACCTCATTATGACTTACCGTACGTCTCTACGGAAAGTCAAGAATAAAGATATCCCCCCTTTCGCCAACCGCGCGGCATCGAGCGCGGTGGCATCGGAACTCCTCCCTATTCTCCCTGGGGCTTCTGAGACATTATCTCTTCATACTTCTTCATACGCCCGGTGTCAATGTACTCGGCTATTTTTTTGGACAAGGCTGCGCCAATGCCGGGGATCGCGGTCAAGGCCTTGATCCCGCCTTTTTGATAGGCCTCCGCGACATCGATGGGGTAATCGGCAAGGATCTTTGCGGCCTTCCGGTAGGCCGCTATCTTGAATGGGTTGGCAGCCTGGGTGGCAAGGGCATCAGCCATCTGCGAGAACATTCCAGCGATGATCTTGTTTGTGCCCAAAGGTATTCCGCTGTTAGTATCCACCACCGCTTCTGGAAAAGGTCACGAATGAAGATTCGCCCACCGTTTAGCTTAAGTTATAATTTTATGGACGTCCCCTCTTTTTCTTCTTTTTCTTTCGTCCGGCTACAAATCCAAGCATTTTCCCACCTTGTAATTTATTGGACATTTTTATAAAGTCGGGCGCTGGCACAAACCAGACATAGTCCCACAGATCGCCTTGCTCAGTGTCAAAAAAGCAAAAAACCAATGCCATAGAATATCTATCGACAACGCTACTTGCTTTTACTGTTGCGGTAAAAATAGCATCGGGGTTATCCCCAAAACGGCTTTTAATCTGAATATACATTGTTTTTAGGCTGTCTTTCTTTTTCACGATCAAGTCAATGCCTTCATCATCGGACATCGGCTTATAGCAGGAAAGAGACGTATCTCCGTAGAGAGTAACCAATTCAGCAATTCGCGCTTCAGCAATATCCCCCTTTTGTTTTGAGGACACCTTTTCGGAAATAGTATGTTTCTTTTCTTCCTTTCCAACGTCTTGCTGTTTTTTTGGTTCTTTGCAGTCCGGGTTAAGTCCGAAGGTGCTTGGCGCTGTTTTGATGAAACGAGACTTATTTTTTCTTGAATTTATATCAACAATAAGCTGGGCGTTCATTGTCGCTTCTGGTGTTTTGCCAACTGTTTTCAGCCATTCGCGTTTGATTGCGATTTTCGTTATGTCTTTACTATGTAATGGGTTACCGGTTTCTTTTAAAATTTGATAGGCAATGTCTTTGAATGAATTCATATTATCCCTGATAACTTTTTGGTCAAAGTTTTGGAGATTTAATCTAGTGATTTTCTAAAAATTCAATTTTCCCTGGACAAACTTGGGGGGTTTGTTTTCTGGCTCAGAGGGTGGGCCATCCAATATAATCTTATCATTTTTCCCTTCGGACTGTTGGGCTTGATGTGCTCCCAATTGCTCCAGGTAACCCCCCACTGACTTACGCGAAAAGCCAGGGATTCCTAATTGATGGAGGTTGCTATTGGTCTCGTGATCTGTTGTAAAGATAGGAATTTGGGCAGCGAGGACTTGCTTGGCTAACGCGAGAGTTTTGGTTCCTCTTTCGGCAAAAGGGACGAAGACGACATCAGATAGGACGCAGGCCAGCCAGTTTCTGTATATAATATTTTGCCGCTTCATTCTGCCCTCTTGAGGAGGAGAAATGGAGAGCATCAATAATTTCCCCTCCTTGGCCCGGCGGAAATACTCTTCCCTCTCCGGGAATTCATGGAGCGGTGGATGGAACCTCGTGTCAAGGAATGATTCAAAGGTCTCACGCTCTAAGCCTTTTGCAGTAAACAGCGTGACGGTGGTGTTTCTTCTAATAACCCGAAGGGCAGAGTTCCATGGGCTTGCCCGTGGGTGAATGAATAGGCGGCGATATGCTATGATGTTAGTGTGGA
>CAYWLI010000120.1:0-6307 GCA_964459135.1 uncultured Thermodesulfobacteriota bacterium
GCTGTCTCATACTGGCCGTAATCTTCAAGAGTTACCATGGCATACGTCCTTTGCTATGCTTATGGTTTCAGTGCGCGCAGGATGAACTCCGGAGTCATAGGGAGCCCATCGTAACGCAGGATCATATCCTTGATATGAAATCCGGTCTCCCGCCGGATCAATCGCGCAAGCTGTCCGGTGGCATTACCCTCCACTGCAACCACCTCTTTGGCCTCTTGCATTTTGTCTATAAAGAGTTCCGGCACCAGAGGCCAGACCTGTGCGAAGTGGAGCGTGGCAACACGCATTCCCCTGGCCCTCATAGTCGCCGCGGCATCCTCAACGGCCCCCTTGCTCGATCCCCATGCTACCAACAGGAGATCTGGTTTTTCTTCCCCCTGCAGCTCGGGTGGGATGACTTCTGCGCGGATACCCGTCCCCTTTTTAAGGCGCTTCTGAACCATCTGCGTGCGCACCGAGAGGTCTTCAGTGATGTGACCATCCTCGGTGTGCTCATCGCTGTCAGCCACAACCAGGTGCTCTGTCAGACCCGGAAGGAGGCGGGGGGAGATGCCGCTGTCAGTAACAGCGAATCGGCGATACGGAGTGGAGAACTTAAGCCCTTTTGTGGACCATGGCTGCACCGGCGAGATCCCATTAAGATCGAACGGGATCACAGCTCGGTAGGAATCGGCGAGAAATTGATCTGTCAGTATGAAGACCGGGCCTTGATAAAGATCGGCTATATGCACGGCCTTCTGTGCCAGCTCGAAGCACTGTTCAATCGTCCCCGGAGTGAAGATGGCCCGAGGAAATTCCCCGTGGCCTGCGTGCAGGACGAACTCCAGATCGGCCTGCTCGGTGCGAGTGGGCAGCCCGGTGGCCGGTGCCGGGCGCTGGGCTATGACGATGACCACGGGTGTCTCGGTCATGGCGGCCAGGCTTATCCCCTCCGCCATGAGGGCGAAGCCACCGCCGGATGTCCCCACCATGCTCGGCGCCCCGGCAAAGGATGCGCCGAGAGCCATATTGATGGCTGCGATCTCGTCTTCGGCCTGTTCTACAATCAAGCCCATCTCTTTCGCCCACCGTGCCAGATTCAAGGCGATGGAAGTAGCAGGCGTCATGGGATAGAAGGAGCAGAACTTCAACCCCGCTGCCACGGCTCCGAGGGCTATGGCCTCGTTTCCATTCATCATCATGCGTTGCGGTGGATCGTCGATAAAGGGCAGTTTTTCAAAGGCCACGTTCTTTTTAGCAGCCCATCGGTATGATTCCTCTAAGGCACGCCGGTTTTCCTCAACGATTTCCAGATGAGTTTTGCCGAAGAAATCGACTGCTGTCTGAGAAACAACCCCTTCATCGAGACCGAGGAGGGCCGAGCACGCGCCCAGTGCGGCGATATTCGTGTACTGGTCGGATGACAGCCTTTTGAATGGTACCCGCAGGGTATTATTATCATCAATTATCTCAAGCGCTTCATCGACGATGATAAGCCCTTGGTCCGACAACTGATTCCTGTGGAGCCCTACTGTCTCCGCATTGAGGGCGACCAACAGGTCGATGGCCTCCTGGGGGGCTTGCACCTCGTCAGTGCCTACCCTCATGGCGAAGGTGTTGTGCCCACCCCGAATCCGCGACTGATAGTCCTGGGTAACGCAGATGGCATAGCCGCTGCGCACGAGCCCCTTGGCCAGTATCTGCCCGACCGTCACCAACCCCTGCCCTGCCTCGCCGCCGATGAGGATGTTCATGATGCGTTTCTTATCAGCATCCATACCGGACCTGTATTGATTTTTCTCTCAAGGATATCAGGGGCCGCACCTCGAATGTGCGCTCGAAGGAAGTCCATCGTCAAGGGTCTATCGTGGGGTCGAGAGCCTAACCTTCACCCCTGTATGGTGGAACATGAGAGAAATCGGTTGTAGCGCTGTTGCGCCTAGGCCTTCCACAGCCCGTGTATGTTGCAGTGCTCACGGGCATCGATCTTGTTCGCCGTAATGTTAAACGTGGCTTCGGGTGCATCACCCGGCTTTAAAAACTGCCGATAGGTCTTGCCGTCCGCTATGATCTCGATCCATTCGATGTAGTGCTTCTCCTCCATGGGGTGGGCGGCACTTCCCACCTTTACCGTGACGCCGCTGGCGGTCTTTTCTATCACCGGCACGTGTTTTTCTTTGGCAGCGTCGACGGTGTTTGCTACGAGGAGCGTCATGGGTTGTCCACAACACACGAGCTCACCCACTCCTTCATGAAGAACCTCTACGATGTTGCCGCAAACTTCACACTTATAGATCTGAAGCCTTTCTGTCATGATATTTCCCTCCTTAACATATGTGTTTTTGTCAAAACCCTACTTTTAGGGGAGTACGTCGCTATAGTTATCCTCCCGTTCTGTTTACGTAATCAAACGCTGCAATCGCTGCCTTTGCCCCCTCGCCACAGGCAACAATAATCTGTTTGGCAAATACATTGGTGACATCACCGGCAGCGAAGATGCCAGGTATATTTGTTTCACAGCTGCAATTGACTGTTATTTCTCCGTCCTTGTTCTTTTCCACACCCATGACAAACTCCGACGCAGGGATCGATCCTATCTCGACAAATATGCCACCGACAGGTATATCTTTTGCCTTATCACCCGTTACTATCTCCACGCCCTTAACAAGCTGTTCCCCGTAGATTCGTTTTACCTTCGTGTCAGTGTAAAAGCTTACCTTGCCGCTCTCTTTGGCCTTCTCTATTACTATACGGTCTGCTGCTAATTTGGGCTTTGTCTCTATGAGGTGTATTCGCTTCGCTATCTTTATTAATTGAAGCGTTGCATCCAGACCTGCGTTCCCCCCTCCGATGACGGCGACATCCATGCCGGCGAACAGCGGAGCGTCACAGGTAGCGCAGTACGTAATGCCTTTGTTCTTGAATTCATCCTCGCCTTTCACCCCGAGCTTCCTGGGGTTTCTCCCGGAGGCGATGATGGTCGTCTTGGCGGTATAGTCCCCCTTATCTGTTTTGATGGTAATGGTGTCATTGGATTTCTCTACGGACGTTACCTTCTCGTCCTCCTTGAGCTGCACATCAAATTGGCCGAGGTGCTCTTTAAATTTTTGGACAAGCTCCGGGCCAGTAATGAATTGGTACCCGAGGTAGTTCTCGATATCCCAACTTAACGCAGTCTGGCCACCAATGTCTCCGGTGATCATCAGAACATTCATGCGCTTGCGGGCGGCATAGACACCGGCGGTTATGCCTGCCGGCCCTGCCCCGACGATAATCAATTCGTACGTTTTCACTGCGTCTCCCGCTGTTTGAATTCGAGCCAGTCAACCATTTCCTGTATGTTCTTGTTCATATACCAGCGGCCGTTGGCAAAGGCGCCGTAGTCGGCACCAGCCATGGCGGAAGAAAGGCGGGTGGAGTTGGCAAAGAAGAGCCAGTGCTCGACCCACTTCTTCTCAATGGCCTCATTGAAGATGCTGTCGTCATCGGCAAGTCCCATGGCCGCACCCGTGTCCCAGGCGGCGAGGATGATCTTGGTAGCGGTCAAGGTCGACTCGTTGGTGGTCCTGATGGTATGTTCAAATCGGCTCCACTGTCCTTCCACCCATCCGGCATGATGGCATGACAGGCAAACCTTCTGCATAGTTCTGCGTCTCTTTTCCTGCTCCTGATCATCGATCAGATACGTGGCCACTGGTTCTCCGGTCAGTTCTGTGGGCAAGGCAAGGCCAGCCTTGTTTTTTATGATGGTGGTGTCGGGGGATTGAGGATGAGGGTGGGCGTAGATCAAGCCGAAGAGCCTCCAGGGGAGTCGATCGTTCATCTGGTGGGTTCTCTCTGCCACGACCTCACCTTCCTCAGTCATGATAAGGCTGATATGGCAGGCAGCGCAGGTCGGCGCGGTGAAGTCTTTGCCTACTGTCCACGGTACGTTCTCAGCATTCCATTGCTCGCCAAGGGACGAGAAGATAGTGCCGTGTTTGCTGACCGCATAGACCTTGTAGGCTGGGACATCGGGTCCCTTATGGCACTCGGCACACGTGTAGGGTTTTCTCGCCATCTGGATGGAGAACTGGTGTCTGGTATGGCATGCGGTGCACGACCCCATGCTTCCATCGGGATTTATCCTCCCCACACCTTGATTGGGCCATCCCATCAGGGTTGGAAACGCCATCTCTCCAAAGTCCGTATCCCTCGTTGTGCTCCCCTGCACCTCTATGTGAGTGCCGTGACAATAGTTACAGGATTCAGCATCGGTCCCGGCATCGGGTTTTTTGTAGGTGACCTTCATGTTGTCATAGGACGCAACCCCATTGGTGAGCTCCATCAGGTCGTGGTAGACGGGATTCTTATTGAGGTTCCCATAGGCGTGAGACATGAGGTTCTGGCTGTATTGTTTCACCTCGGTGGGATGACACGAGGCACAATCCTGAGGGGTGACGACCACATGGACTTCATTGCCCTCATGTTCAAAGGTATCGTGATGCTTGCGAGGGTTTATGGTGTGGCATTCGGCGCAGCCGATCACCACATCTGCTATTCCCTTCGGTGTCTTGCCGAGGGAGACCCGCCGTTCCTGAGAGGGCTTTCCCAGCGCTTCCGTGAGGGTGACCTGGGCATGTCGGCTCCGTTCCCAGTCGGCAACTGCCCCGGGGCTAGCTGATCGATGACATTCAAGGCAATTGCTCGTGGCCGGACTGAGCTCGGCCGCCAGGGTGCAACAGGGCCAGATCAAGGCAAAGAGTATTGTCAAGGCCCTTGTTATGGTCATATTAACCCCCTTTCGCTTGTAATTTTTCTTCAATTGCCTTCTGATCAAAACCCACCATGACTTCACCGTCGATGACGATTACCGGCACGGCCATCCTCCCCGAAAGCTGAACCATCTCCTCCCGGGCCTGTGTGTCTTGGGTGACGTCTCGTTCCTCATAACTGACCCCCTGTTGCGAAAGGAACTCCTTCGCCCTGTGACAGAAGGGTCACGTCGGGGTGGTAAAGATCTTTACATCCATGGTTCCTCCTTGTTACGATTGTTTTATCTTCTGTTTTATCTTCCGGGCCACCCGTCGGCCCAATTCCTCGCAGTGGTCGAGGGCATCCCCGTCGGGGACAAATTGTACCTGTAACTCTTCCATTACCTCCATCCCTGCGGCCTCGAGGTCCGCCGTGAGGGCCTTGGTCGTTGCCCCTTTCCCCCAGCCGTATGAACCGAAGACAGCAGCTATCCTCCCCTGAGGACGCAGCCCCTTGATATAGCAGGAGAACTCGGCCACCGTAGGGAAGACACCGTTGTTCAAGGTGGGGGAGCCAAGCACCAGTCCGCGGGTCTCCAGGATTTCTGTGACGATATCAGACTTGTCTGAGCCGCTCAGACGGTACACCTTGGTCGGCACGCCCTCTTCAGCAAGCCCCCGGTAGATGGCCTTCGCCATTTTCTCCGTAGACCCCCACATGGTGTCGTAGACAACAAGGGCCTTTTGCTCCGTCTCCCCTTGAGCCCATTTCTTATACGTCGCCACGATCTCCGGGATATACTTCCTCCAGATGACCCCGTGGCTTGGCCCGATGACCTCGATCTCGATCCCCTGTAAGGCCTCCAATGCCTTGAGGACCTGCGGTCCATAGGGCATGACGATGTTGGCGTAATACTTCGTCGCCTCTGGGTATATGACATCCCACCCCAGCTCATCATCGAATCGCTCGGTGGAGGCTATGTGCTGGCCGAAGGCGTCGTTGGGCAGAAGCGTCTTGTCCTCCTTGATATAGGTCACCATGGAGTCCGGCCAGTGGACCATGGGGACCTCCACAAAGGTCAGGGTCTTTCCCCCGAGGTCCAGGGTATCGCCCGTCTTAACGATCTTCAACGGAATTTCTCCGCCATAGTGGAGCTTCAATTCCCCCTCGGCCCTGGGGCTGCACAACACCTCGACCTTTGGGAGGCCCTTTTTAAAGAGGGGCATTGACCCTGAATGATCCATCTCCACGTGGTTGACGATCAGGTAGTCTATCCGCTCCGGCGGCATGATCTCCCTGATCCGTTCCATCATCTCCTCGAAAAAGGGTGCCTTGACGGTATCCACCAAGGCCACTTTTTCCCCCACGACGAGATAGGCGTTATAGGTAGATCCCTTGCGGGTGCTGTATCCGTGGAAATCCCTGATTGTCCAATCTATGACGCCGACCCAATAAATTCCCTTCTTGAGCTCTACTTTCATGAGGCCTCCGTGTATGCTGCTATCTTACTCCTCAGGCTCAAATTGGTCTTTGCTCGCTCCACACACCGGGCAGACCCAATCATCCGGAATATCCTCAAAGGCGGTTCCAGGGG
>CAYWLI010000121.1:0-6294 GCA_964459135.1 uncultured Thermodesulfobacteriota bacterium
GGTGTCGCAGGGCGACAGTTTGGGCCTCCTGCTCCATGGGGGCCTTGGTATAACCCAGCGTAACACACTCCCAGAGGTATTTGCTGAGAAAGGGCGCAAGGCCGCCGAACTGCTCATACTGCCAAACATGGACCAGTTCGTGGGCCACGAGATCGCGCGCACCCCACAAGGGTGAACGGATAAAGATACCGTAGCACAGGGTCAGGCCGGCAGTGTCAGGAGAAAGCAGGCCCGTGGCCTTGGCTGCAGCGCGCAGCCCTGGGTCCTGTGGGAGGGGGATCTCCTCGACCCGCAGGAGGCGGACGCGCTCAGGGGAAGCGACCCCGATGCGTCGGGCATCCCCCATCTGAGCGTCGTTCAGCCCCACCCCTTTTTGGAGGATCAATTGCTCCTGTCCCTCGGCCCATGCACAGGCCAGGGGCAATAAGGCAGCGAATTCCTGAGGGAAGATAGGGTTACTCCACCGCGATCATCACATTGGTCGCCTTGATGACGGCCGCGACCTCTTTACCCTCCTGCAGGCCCAGGCTTTCGGCTGAGGCTTTGGTGATCACCGATACGATCTCAATGCCACCCGGCAGCTCTACGGTGACCTCCGAGTTGACCGCTCCATGTGCTACCTTCTTAACTTTGCCTTGTAAAACATTTCGTGCACTAATCTTCATGGCGTACCTCCCTCTCACTATCTATGATACTACTGTATGATGGAAAAGGTGATACTCAAAACGTCTGAGGCGACAGGGGGCGGAATGGGAGACCACTGCCTCCGTGACGCCGTCGAAACTATCAGCCCTCATTCTCCTCCACGCGCTTCAGGATCATGGGGGTATCATCCCCATAGAGATCCTTATTATGCAGGTTCTTCTTGACAAAGCTATAGAGCGCCCGTGAGGAGGTGAAGGGTTTAGGAAAGAGCTTGTCGTCGACGATCCGCATGGTCAGGGTATCTCCGGAAAGGGTGTAATGGACAAAAACCCATCCCCTCTTATCGGGTGTATCCTCGATCTCCTGCACGTTCAGGAATTGCTCATCTTTGATGACAGTCACAAAGGCCCTCATCACATCACGCTCAATCGTGCCATCATTCATGCCCAGCAGCAGGAGCTCGTGGTCGTTGAACTGCTCGACGATCATGGTGAACGGCTCCTCCTCTGCTGTGTTCTTCCACGCCCCCAGCAGCGCCTGATCGATAGGTGCCTTACTGCTCTTGCCCAAGGGGACTTCGGATTCATAGGGGCACCCCCATAGGAGCGGCAGAATGAGAAGAAAGCACAAAATCCCCATGTTTCGCATTGTATTGTTCATCGCCTTCCTCCTGATCGTATAATTTTCAAACCGAATAGTAGCGGAATTTTTCGCAAATGTCACCGACGGGTTTTTCTTGATCACTCGATGTTAAAGATGCGCTGGGGGTTCTTTTGACCAAGGGGGTTGGATGTCTTGATTTTTATAAGAATGTTCCTTGTCTTTTCAAACCAGTAGGAGAGAAAAAACGTATAGGGCAAAGACAGGCTTATATCATATTTTTTGATAAATTATGCTTGACAAATTTATCATATGATATACTATTAATATAGTTGGTGGATAGGCACAGGGGGGTGCCTGAGAGTTGGATGAGGCGGAAAAAGAAGTAGTACGTCGGTTTCTAAGGGAGTTCAAGCAGATCGCTACAGCTGGTCGCGGGGTTGATATCGTTGATCGACGCAAAAATATCCAGTCCTTGGCACAGTTAGGTCTGACCAAACGGAATTGCATCGCAGTAATCCTCGGCCTCTCTGTCGAGGACTACTGCGATGGGCCGAAGCCGGATAAGGGACGACCAGGAGCGATTTGGGAATTCGGTCAGGTCATAGAAGGGAAGGAGGTCTATATCAAGCTCAAGATCGCGCAGGCCGGTGAGGTAAGGCTCGCAAAGTGCCTCTCGTTCCATATTGCCGAGTATCCGCTTTGTTTCCCCTGCAGGGAAAAATGAGAGGAAAGGGGTGATAATCATGAAAGGGATTTGCCCAAACTGTGAAAAACAGACTGAGCTTGAGCTAATTCACGATACGGAAGCGGTGGTCGTGCGGGGAGAGTCCATCCTCGTTGAAGTGGAGTACTACAAGTGCCGGGAATGCGGCGAGGAGTTTGAAGACCCCGGCTCTCATGATGATCCTTTGGACAAGGCGTATCGGGAATACCGGAAGCGGCACAATGTGATGCAGCCCGAAGAGATCAAGAGCTTGCGAAAACGGTATGGCCTGACGCAAAACGAGATGAGCAGACTTCTCGGATGGGGTGGCGCTACCCTGAGCCGTTATGAAAATGGCGCGCTCCAAGACGATGCTCACGAAAAGACCCTGCGCCTCG
This sequence comes from uncultured Thermodesulfobacteriota bacterium, assembly GCA_964459135.1. Lineage (GTDB taxonomy): Bacteria > Desulfobacterota > B13-G15 > B13-G15 > RBG-16-54-18 > CAYWLI01. The sequence continues at coordinate 2,350 of CAYWLI010000121.1, forward strand.
CTGCGGAGCCACACAACCTGTTGCGCCTCATTGAGGAGAGTCCGAATACGCTGCCTGAGGAGAAGAAACATCGCCTCAAGGAGCAATTGAGAAGCGAAGAGGAGGAGGCATATTCGTTTGAGAGGATTTATGAGGAGCGCTTTGGAAAATACGAAGCAGATGAACTAAGCGGATATCGGAAGTTTGAATTATCAAAACTGATCAATGCCATTCTCTTCTTCTGCAAAGAGGGCATATGGAAGACCTTTTTGAACAAGCTCCTCTTCTACGCGGATTTTAAGCACTGCAAGGAGTATACAATATCCATAACCGGCTCGCGATATGCGCGCATCCCTTACGGGCCTGCCCCGGATAATTGGAACCACTACCTGGCCTTGCTCATCGAAGAGGGGGCACTGAGGGTAGAGGAAGAATACTATGCTGAGGATGTTATAGGTGAAAGACTTGTTGCTGAGGCAAAGCCTGATCTGGCGCTCTTTTCAGATACCGAGCTGAAGATACTCGCATCAATTAAGGAACATTTTAAAAACTGGAGCGCAAAAAAGATATCGGACTTCTCGCACGATGAAAAAGGATACCTCGAAACCCCCAATTCCAAGCTCATCTCATATACCTATGCGAAGGATTTGCAGATCTAACTTTCTCTAGAGTTTCAATCTACGCACCCGCGCGGGATGCGATATCCGTGGACCAAGCAGGCTTCACGCATTACACAAACATAAAAAAGATAACAAACCCGAAGAACGGGCCCATCAACCCGAAGACGACCGCCCGGTAGATGTCCAGAGCAGTTACTTTCGATATCTCTCTGTGGATCATGGTAGTGCCCTCCTTCGTTTCTATGTATCTATGAGTGCCGATCCACAGCAAAAAGGTTCACATGTGAGATCTGTTTTTTGTCCTGTGCGTGGCTTTTTGAAGGTTGGATATCCAGTGCGGGTTTGGTCGAAGGTCGGGGTAAGGGCCTTTATAAAAAGGCCCTCATTAAAAAAGGGCCTGTTGCTCAAATTTTTGAACAACAGGCCCTAAAGCTACGACCACATCATGTTGTCGGTATCGCGCCAGGGATCAAAACTGCGACAACAACCATGATCGCCACACCGAGCAGTGACACGAAAAATGGTTTTGCCGCATCACCCCAATGGATGATGAGGAAGACGATCGACACGAATGGTATGAATAAACATCCAAGACCCCACCAGATAGTTTGACGAAAGGCCACAACGAGAAACCATATTCCCCCGATGAGAGATATAATCCCGCCAATTCCCCAAATAATCATCCCCACTAGTTCCATCTTGTCCTCCTTTCTTTGTTAGGAGTATCATCCTACTCATCATACGTTGTACCGCAACCTCCAACCTGTACAGAGGCGAGTCTCCGAGGGCAGAGCGGGATACGAGATACACTGCACCCGGGACTGGCATGAGCAATTATGTTGTTTTAATCCCAAATAGTCAATAATAAAGTACAGCTACGGGATGGTCTTTTTGGTAAGGCCTTTGAGGGTGGTCCACATTTCCTTGGGGGTCTCACACGCCAGCAATTGTTTGCGCGCGCTACCCTCTTGAAAGGTCTCTAGCAACCCTGAGAGGACCTGTAGGTAAAAGACACTGGTTGCCGAGGGAATAACGATGAGGAAGACGATGCGAGTCAACTGACCTTTGGAGGGATTAAATTTGAGTCCGCGCTTCTTCAGCCCGAGGGCAAAGGTCAACCCCCCGACCGCTACGCCGCGAACGTGCGGAAATGCCAGGCCGTGTTCCAGGGCGGTCGATACGATGGCCTCCCGCCTCAGGGCGGCCCCTAACACGTCCTCGGGATTTTCAATAAAACCCTGGTCAGCCATCAGTTGGATCAATTCGGCACAGGTAGCATCCCGGTCTTGTGCCTCTATCTGAGGGAGCATCAGCTCCGCGGAGGAGAAACGCGCTACGCCGGCCTTCGGCTTGCCTGTCTTTTCGATGTCCTTTTTTAACTGCCGGGGCGCCCCCTCGAAGTGATACAGGATCCTCATGCAACTGGGGCATTGATTGATCCCTTTTTGGGAGACGATATCCGCTGCCAAGGAGGTGGGCAACGAAATGCCGCATGCGGAACACGTCCCTTTGGTCTCGGGAACGACTGCGGCGTCATGCCGCTTCTGCAACCCCCGATACAGCCGTGCGATCTCCGGGGGAAGGTCCCCCATCAATGCCTTGATAGCATTTTCGAGATCAACCAACTGGGCCTTGGGGACCAGGGTCCGCTGTTCCAACAGGGTGAAATTGAGCTCCTGGAGTTGAATCAGTTGTTTGAGAATCCGTTCCATAAGCCTCCTTTATAATGGTAAGGATGTAAGAGGGGGCTTCACAGCCTGTTAGAGCCCTGCCCCTTCTTCTTATTATAGATACCGTCTCAATGCGCACGGAAACACAGCCGCTCAACCTCCGTCAATGCCGATATGCCGGCCCCGGTCACCCCGAACGTAATGAGGTGCTTCCCCTGCGAGAGAACCTCCTGCTGAATCCCATCAAAGGTATTGTTAACCATGGTACTGCTGGTGACGAGCACCAGGTCGCTCCCTTGGATCAAATCGTGGGTCGCCTCCCTCCCATCCCAAATCTCCATACCGAATTTCTGCAAAGCCACATTCTTCAGATTGAGATCCGTGCACCGTACGTTGTCCGCACCGAAACCCTGTACCAGGTGCTCGAGAATTGCCGGCTGGTACCCGACGAGACCGACCGTAATCTTCCCGAATCTCCCCAAAAGATTCTTGGCGATCTCCGCGGCACACTCCTCCGGTTCCTCATCGCGGCAATGGCGGGTGCCGGTGACCATGCCTTGATGGGCCATCACGGCATTGAGGGTAGCGATCAACATCGCCCTGTTGTGCTTGGTGTTCAGGTTCAGACCCAGCACTGCCTTCAACTGGCCTTGAAAGCCTTGCGGTTGATCGGTAAATGCCTGACCAAAACTCCCCTGAAACTGAGCCTCGATCATCACCTCTTTGCCCTCCAGCAAGGCATAATCATCTCTGTTCGGGTTCCCGATGGCCTCCCGGGCGGAGAGCGTGGCAACGGTTATCTGGACATTCTCTTCGCCTAACCCCAGTTCATGTACCAGTGCGGAAAACCGTTTTTTGGCCTGATCAAGGATAGGGACTAGTGCCAATATCTTTTCACCTCCTCGGCATCGACGATGTAACCGCACCGCTTAAAAATCGCCTTGCCTTCGACGGACTTCGAGAAATCGACGAACTGCCGGGCTCGCTGTGCATCGCTCGTATATGCTGATACGGCGACCTGCATCTTCCCGATACCGGTAAGCTGCCCCGGATCGATGAAGATCGCTTCAATCTTGTCGGAGGCCATGGTCCCGTAAAAATGCCAGATAATGCCGGCGTCAACCTGGCCCATCATCAGCATCGTCAAGAGGTTGTTGGGGTCTGAGGCAGAGGTCACAACATTCTGCATAACGGCCTCCTCAAGACCAGCCGTGCGGAAGATCTCCGGGGCATACTGACCCAACAGGGTAGTCTCCGGCCTCGTAATGGCCACGCGAACACCCTCATTGGCCAGGTCAGCCAACGTGCGAATCCCTTTTGGATTGCCCTTCTTCACGGCGATGACGGGCACCATGTATGCGACGGTATGTATCGTGGCGGGATCAATTGCTTGCTTTGCTATGGCCGTTTCCATAAACTGCTGCTCAGGGGCTACATAGATATCCCCGCTTTTGGCGAGCATCATCTTTGACAGTACCTCTCCACCGCCGCCATAGATCGTTTCCGCCGTTATGGAATACTCTCCTTCGAATCCCCGGCATAGCTCATCGATGGCAGGCCGTGCCCCCCCAGCGGCAAAGACGACCACTGTGGAAGGAGTGTGAGGACGCGAGCAGGCCGAAAACAGTATGAAGCTCAGTACGAGGCTTGCTGATACAATCGATACGAAGCGATTG
>CAYWLI010000122.1:0-4477 GCA_964459135.1 uncultured Thermodesulfobacteriota bacterium
GTTCCTTTACTGGCAGACGCCATACCACCCCCGGGGCCTTTTCCTCGATGTTGCGATATTCCTTGGCCTCAATAGGCCCCTTGCCGTCGATGGGCTGCCCTAAGGGATCTACCACCCTGCCGACGAGGGCTTCGCCCACGGGGACCTCGACGATGCGGCCGGTCCTCTTCACGACATCCCCCTCCTTCACGTAGTGATCTTCTCCCAGCAGTGCCGCACCCACATTATCTTCCTCTAAATTGAGCACCATCCCCATGACGCCATGGGAGAACTCGAGAAGCTCTCCGGCCATGGCCTTCTCCAGACCGTAGAGCCTGGCGATACCGTCTCCTACCGAGAGGACCACACCGGTCTCGCTTACCTCGATCTTCTTGTCATAGTCCTTGATCTGCTTCTCAATGATCTCGCTTATTTCGTCCGCCCGTATCGGCATCTCCTATCACCCCTTTGCTAAGGTTTCTTTTAATCGCTCCAACTGGGTCTTGACACTGCCATCATATACCATCCCCCCGATCCGCGCCACCACCCCCCCAATGAGGGAGACATCCGTCTCCACCTCCATGATCACCTGTTTCCCCACCAAATCCTGCAATCCCGTGGTCAGCTCTTTGAGCTTCTGCTTGGAGAGGTCATGGGCGGTAATCAGACGGACCCGCGCCCGACCCGCTGCCTCATCCGCCAGCTCCCGATACAGAGCGGTGATGTCCGGCAGGTACCTCATACGGTTTTTGTCCACCAGGAGGTGGAGGAAATTGACAGTGAGGGAACTCAGACGCAGACGCTTACCGATTTCCTGTATGATGGCCTGGCGCCGAAGGATACTGAAGGCGGGATTGTTCAAGACCTCCCGCAATTGCTCCTCGCGCTGGAAGAGGTCGGTGAAGGCATCGAGCTCTTCACCATACGTATCGTACTTGCCGTCCTCCTGCCCGATATTCATGAGGGCCTTGGCATACCTGCGGGCGATCGTTCTGTTGATCACTGCAAGCTCCTCACCCGCTCGATATATTCATCAACAAGGGATTCATGGTCTTTCGGGGTCAGGTGCTTTTTGAGCAGGTCTTCGGCCAGCTGCACCGTCATGGCGGCCATCTCCTCCTTTACCCGCAACTGCGCCATCTTTAGCTCCTGTTGTGCGGCAAGCTGGGCCTGCCCCTTTATCTTCTCAGCCATCTCTTGAGCCTCTTGGATGATCCGCTCCTTCTCCCGTTCGCCTTCCTTGATCAAGGTTTGACGGATCTGCTCGATTTCCTGATCTAACTTTTGTACCTTCTCCTCATACTCCCGATACTTCTGCTCCCCCTCTTTTCTGGCCGTCTCGGCCTCCTCGATGGCCTGCTTGATCGCCTCCTGTCTCCTTTTCAGGAGGGATACCAGAGGTTTTTTGCCGAACCAATAGAGGAGGAAGACCAACACCGCAAAGTTGAATATCTTAAATGCCAGATCCCACCACATACCCACGGTATCTCCTTCCTCCTATTGAAGGCTCCTGCCGAGGATTTTCTCGGCGATCTCCTTGGCCATTGCGCCCTGCTGGCGCTCCAGCTCAGTCATGACCTGTTGACTCTCCTGAGCGATCTGGGCCTTGATCTTGGGCATTTCCCCTGCAACCTCCTGCTGGACCGTATCGACCATCAGCTTGCCTTCTTGTGTCCCTGCCTCCTGGATGCGTCCCTTCTCATCAAGGGCCTGGACCTGCCCCGTGTGTAATCCCTCCTCAAACTGGACGCGGTATTGCTCCGCCTCCTCCTGGAGTTTGCTGGCCTTCCGCTCATCCCCCTGAATCTTTTCTTGGCGTTCTTCAAGGAACCTGAGAAAGGGCTTAAAGAAGATCTGGTTCAAGACGAGCATCAGAAAGATAAAGAGACCAACCTGAATAAACAGGCTGCTATTGATATCGATCATGCCTCTCCTTCCGATTTAGCGAGGTACATTCTATACAAGAAATTATACTTATCTTCACGATCCTATGACAAGATTGTGAAATTAATTATTTACCCGAAATGGGAGTTTTATGCAAGTCATAATTTTGGTTATGGAACGATCGGCCATCAGTTCCCAGCCCTCAGCTAGATAGAAGGATGCCCTCACTGAATGCTGCTCAATACCCTACGGCAGATTCAGGGGGAACGAGACCTCCCCATGGGGGAAATCGCTCCCTATGCGTCGATATTCCTTCCGCACCTGCTCCACAGAAATAGTGTCACCAGCTTCCCTGCGCCAGAGGAATTGCAGGAGGATACAGTGGCACCGCTCCAGCCCAAAGGAGCGGGCCTCAGCGATAGCCAGGGCCTCCCGTAGCATCCCCTCGGCCTCGGCGGCCTTTCCCCGCACCAGGGCAATCTCTCCCTTTCCCAGGAGTGTATAGATCCGCCCGCGCTGGTCACCCGTTGCCTGAAAGATGACCTCAGCGGCATGAAATGCCTCTAACGCTTCCTCTTCCTTCCCTACCATCTTAAAGGTCGTCCCCTCTCCCCACAGGGTATAGGCATAGCTGATGCGGTCTCCGATCTCCTGGTAGAGGTCCGTTGCGCGATCGAAGTAGCTCAAGGCCCGCTCAAAATCGCCGCTCATGCGGTGGGCATTGGCTATCCCGCAGAATGAATAAGCGGTCCCGAAGGCATCCTTGATCTCCGTCAAGATAGTGTGGGCGCGAGTGTAATAGGCGAGGGAATCCCGATAGTGACCCATGACCCGCGAAACCCCTCCCAGACCGCACAGGGCATACCCAATCCCCATCGGATCTTCCATTCCTTCAGAGAGGGCGAGTGCCTCTTCAAAGGATTGCTTGGCCCTGCGGAGCTCCCCGGCGATCCGCCAGAGCCCCCCCAATGCCCAGAGGGCGTAGGCCTCACCCTCGGGGTCTTCCCATTCCTCGTAGATGCACCGGGCTTGTTCCAGGTATTGTTGGGCCTCCGCCACCTCACCCAGCCCCCGCACGCTCAGCCCCAATCCCACCAGGACATCGGCCACATCCACATCGTCCTCTCCCTCCTGGGCCTCGTGGGCCAGGGAGAGGGCGCGTGAGAAGCTCTCCCGGGCCGCAGCGAAGTCGCCGGTCATCCGCAAACAGTCCCCTATCTTCTGATAACAGATGAGACGCTGCTCAATCGCCTCTTCAGGATAGTGGGTCAGGGCAACCTGATAGGCATCTAAGGCCTCGGCAAAGTTGCTCCCGATTCGCTTGTCCTCCCCTTGTTGAAAGTAATTTTCTCCCTCTTCTCTGCTCATTCCCTCCCCTTTTCTCAGCATAGTTCCGTTACCCCCCCTATCCCATCACAGTCATATCAGGTACCAGTCACCCTTATCCCCGTGGCAGGAGAAAACATATCTGCAGCGTTATCCTCTCACCACATCACCCTTAAAGATCCTTCCGCACGATCCCCCTTTCAATGAGCTGTTTTAGTGAATTGGATGAAAGTTCTTGAGCCACACCCGGGCCTGTCGGTACTGGGGATAGAGGGATGCGACCCTCTCCCAATAGGCCTTGGTATGCTGCAAGATCTTAGTATGGACCAATTCGTGTACCACGATATAATCAATGATATCGAGCGGGGCTTGAATGAGCCGCCAGTTAAAGGACAAATTTCGCTTGTTCGAACAGCTCCCCCACAGGGTCTTTTGATCCCGGATAAACACCCTGTTGTAGGTGAAGTTATACGTATCGGCGAAGTACTCCAGCCGTTCCATGATAACCCGCTTGGCCTCTTGCCGATACCATGTGCCAAGGGCCCCATCCGCCAACAAATTGAGCCCTGAGGCTATGATCTTCCGTTGTGAGTCGATCGCAACCGCCCTGCGCCTACCCGAAGGCAAGCGACCCGACAGCAAACAAAAGGTATAGATATCCCCTAAGTACAGAATCTCATTGTGCGACAATGGGATGCGGGCATCACGCCTTCCCCTGAAAAAGGCCAGCTGCTTCTGAATCCACCGCTCCTTGCGTTCGATGAGATCATCGATCTCCTCCTGCGAGAAATCAAGGGGGAGCGTCACCCGTACCCGCAAATCCTCATCCACCGCAATGCGGGCACGTTTGATCTCGCGCCGCTCTACGGTTATGTCGTGCGCCCCAACTATCGTGATACCATCGTGTCCCACCATCTCAAAAACTCCCGGGCATACAGTTATGAACAGCCTCTCTCTACCAGATAGCGACACATATGTCAAAACTAAAGCGATGCAGAGATTCTTATTGCTGCATTTTCATGTGTTTCACTATATTGACACGGCGGGGAGGAAGGATTATCGTGAGCGAAACCAGGCATTATCCCCCTCATAATGGGATCATACGGGAGAAAGGAGGCACAATGACAGCCGGGCAGGTCAGTCTTTCCGTCAACGATGCAACCATTGCCCTCGACGACTTCGTCCGAGGGTATATCGACCACGTGGTGGGCGGTATCCTCGCCTCGCTGAAGGGTACGGGAGAAATAAAGAGCGTTGATCTCACCATCGAAGCGGATCAGGTATCAAT
>CAYWLI010000122.1:4577-6187 GCA_964459135.1 uncultured Thermodesulfobacteriota bacterium
AGGGTCTGTGCCTCCCTGATGTCAGAGGGGCTGCCGATGAGCATCACCACATCGCCCAGACGGAATGCCGTATCGCCGTGGGGAACGATGACCTCCCCTTTTCGTCGGATACCCATGACCAGCGCATTGCCGGGGAGCCTCACCTGTCGCAGGGGGCGTCCAGCCACCCGCAGGTTGCGCACCCGCGCCTCCCCGATCTCCACATCATCTCCGTGTTCGGCCAGTATGTCAAAGGTGGTGGGAAATCTTAGAGCCCCCTCCAACGCCATGGCCGTGGCCAGGGCAGGCTGCACGGCGCGTACCCCGATGGCCTTCATCCGCTCCAACATGGTATGGTCGTCGGCCCGGGAGACAATAACCGGAATGGCGAAGCGCTCCGCAGCCATCCGGCAGATCCTTATATTGGCCTCCGCATCATCGAGAACCACCACAAGGGCAGCGGCCTGATCCGCCCCCAAGGCCCCCAACACAGCTTCATCGCCGGGTTCCCCAAAGATAGGAGTTGCCCTCCGACAGTACGGCGCATTGGCGCGCTCCTGCGGACATCCGAGTACCGCCACCTCCTCCCCTTCCTGCACAAGCCGGTCAGCCAAAAGGGCAGTAAGCTGGTTGAGCCCCACGATGATGACCCCCTTTCGCTCAACTTCCGTCACGTGCGGGGCGAGCCGGTTGAAGAGGATGGGGGAGAGGGTGCAGGTAACCATGGCCACCAGGATGATGTCGGCGTTCACCCCTTCACTGATCACTCCCAATTCAAAGGCCAGGGCTGATGCCGCAATGATGAGCGACAGGCGCGAAGAGAGGAGAAACCCCGACGCCAACCCCTCTCGCCAGGAGAACGCCAAACGGTATACCAGGGCCGGCAACACCTTCACCACATAGGCCGCAACGAGAAGCAGGGGAAACAGGATCAACGCCTCCTGGGAACCGATGAGCACATTGAGATCGAACCGGCTCCCCACCGAGATGAAGAAGATGGGGATGAAGAAGCCGAAGCCCAAGGCATCCAGTTTCTCCCTGAGGACCGCTTCCTCAGGGCCGGCGATGATGCTCACGATCACCCCTGCCAAAAAGGCCCCGAGGATCACCTCGATGCCGAGGGCGTGAGCCAAGGTCGCCCAGGCCACCATAAGGGCAATAGCCCCCCTCACCCGGATCTGGGCCGTGGCCGTGGAGAGCTCTTGCACCACCTTTTTGAGCCCGGGCACCTTGCTGACCACAATCCCCATCCGCAGGAATACCGCAAAGATGAGCAGTAACGACAGGATGAGGATGAGTTGGAGGGCAAAACCCTTCTGCAGGATGCCGAAGGCCACACTCAACAGTACCAAGGTAACGACATCTGCTATGAGGGCGGTCACCAGCATGAGCTGACCGTATCGGGTAGGGACGATCCCCCGCTCTTTGAGGACCGGCACCACGATGCCGAGCGAGGTGGTGCTGAGGATGAGCCCCATGATAAGGGGGCTGCGCACGAGCCCGACTTTCCCCAGACCAAAGGCGATGGCAAAGGCCCCGACCAGGGTCAGGATAAAGCTAAAAACCGCCAAAAACAACGGCGCGCGCCAAAAGGGTTCTCGTTCTTCTGAAAGGGCGGGCATGGTCAGAGC
>CAYWLI010000123.1:0-6088 GCA_964459135.1 uncultured Thermodesulfobacteriota bacterium
GGGATACCCCCGTCCCGAATAAGCTGGTATATCTTTTTCTCATTAAGCCTTAGAAAATCAGCCAGCTCCTTGGTGGTAAGAAGTTCTTCCATGATACTTATCATGTACCAGAGCATGACGAAGGTGTCAACAACTATAATAAATAACAACCTTTAATTACTAATTATAACTATTAATCTTTATAATTGACAATTAATGATATATGTGCGATGGTGTAGCCCTATTCCAAACCAGAAATGAGGAGGTGTTGTATGGAGTGCAGTCGATACAAGAGGTTTCGAACTAAGAATTATAGGTGGATGGTTTCGCGTCTTTTATTCACTGCCATTCTGCTCGTATGCGCGTTTCCCTCCTGGGCTGGAGAACCGACGTATGAACAAGGGGTAAATATTTTTATCGAAACAGGGGTGGACCCACCAGATCGCACCCCCACCTGGTATGCCCCTCAGGTATCAAAACCGTATGCCCCTGTGTTTGAGATTCTTGCGACAAGGGGTACACAGGGAAGATACTATCCTTATACCTATGCGGTAACCCTAAAAGATCTGGCGAAAATGCACGGCCATGATTGCGAGGGTCTCACCCACGCGGCCAATTGTTGTTATGTTGCTTTCAAAATTCTCTTCCCGGATGGCATCATTGATAGAAGCGTGCTCTGGGGGATCTCCGGGACATCGCCGTGCTGGTCAGATATAACCGCATTTTTGACGGGGGCACGGATGCAATACGGAAACCTCGGCTTCTTTAAGGATAAGCGGTATGGTCACGCCATTATCCTGTATCGGGAGGATACCAGGGTTGCAGTACTTGCCACATGGAAAAAGGGGATTAATAACATTCCCGGAGAACCGGTAATGCTTCCAGGAAAAATCAAATGGAAGACCAAGATCAACATGGATGAGGTCTTGAAGCTGAAAAAGGTCGTCAAAAATGCGGGGGGAAATCCAACTCCCTATCAGGTCGATCAGATGCGTTACTATCAGTGGATGCACATCAATGACATTCTAAGCCGTCCTTTAGAGGAGAGCTATCAAGCCCAGATCTTGAAAGACTTCCGATGGGAAGACTGGGTTGATGCATCCAAGACCATCTCTAATCCCCATAAACGCGGTGATATCCGCTTAAAGGATTATCCCTACCGTGAGAAACCTATTGCCGGACCACAATAGGTCACGGGGAAGGGGTTATGTATGATAGCAGCAACGTCTTATGTAAAAGGAGAAAAAAATGAAAAAAGTCAGCTTGCTCACATGGACCATAATTGTCTTATTTAGTATCGGAGTAATCTGCTCGGCAACCCTCGCCCTTGCTGAGCCACGGGGGAAAGTTACTATCTTCCACGCCGGAAGCCTCTCCGTTCCCTTTGAGGCCATGGAAAAGGCCTTTGAGGCCCAATATCCTCAGGTAGATCTGCAGCGCGAGGCCGGTGGAAGCACCAAGTGCGCCCGAAAGATTGCCGATCTCAAAAAACCGTGTGATATCATGGCATCGGCCGATTACACGGTCATCGATAAGCTCCTCATCCCGAATTATGCCGACTGGAATATCCGTTTCGCCACCAATCAACTCGTCCTCTGTTACACAAATAAAAGCGCATATGCTGATAAAATAACTAAGAAAAACTGGTATGAAATTTTGCAGCGAAAGGGAGTTATTTGGGGACACTCTGATCCCAATCTTGATCCCTGTGGCTACCGATCGCTCATGGTGATGCAGTTGGCTGAGAAGCACTACAAGAAACCGGGGCTTTATGATAAGCTGCTTGCCAATCGGCCGAAAGAAAATATCCGACCCAAATCGGTGGAGTTGATCTCCCTGCTGCAAACCGGTAACATGGACTATGCCTGGGAATATCTCTCCGTGGCTGTTCAGCACGACCTGAAGTACATTATGCTCCCCGATGAGATCAACCTGGGAAACTACCAGTATGATGATTTCTATTCGCAGGCAGTGGTACAGGTGACCGGTGAGCAACCAGGGACCGTTATGGAAATGAAGGGACAATCCTGCACCTATGGGGTAACCCTTATTAAGGGTGCACCGAACAGGGAGGCGGCTATCGCCTTCTTAGAGTATCTGCTCGACCCGCAGGGCGGTCTTCAGATCTTAAAAGAGATGGGGCAACCACCGTTTGTGCCCTGCAGGGTCCCCACTGAAAATATGAAGGCATTAGTCCCTGCGGAACTGCAAAAACTGGTGGAGGCCAAAGACTGACCGGAAACAGACGATGAAGGTGAGAGAGCCATTTTTTTGGATTATTATTTCGTGCGGTGCTGTCATCATGGCCTTTATCCTGTTGCCCCTGATCGAGATGATGACCGCTCCCTCTCTCGCCATGCTTATGGAGACCATCAAGGACAAAGATGTCGTGCGGTCGATTTGGTTGAGCGTCTATACGGCCGGATCGGCCGCCCTCATCTCCTTTGTCTTGGGAACCCCCCTGGCGTATCTGCTGGCCCGAACCACCTTCATGGGAAAACGGCTGGTAGAGGGTATTGTTGATCTCCCCATAGCCATTCCGCATCCCGTAGTGGGGATCGCAATCCTCAGTGTGGCAGGCAAAAATCATTGGCTCGGCCAAGCGCTCAGTGAACTAGGGGTGCGCATCATGGGGAGTGTGGCGGGTATCATCGTCGTCCTGACCTTCGTGGGGCTGCCGTTCTATCTCAATGCGGTAAAAAACGGCTTTGAGAGCATCTCTCCCAGACTGGAGAAGGTCTCACGCAGCCTGGGAGCCCCTATGTTCAGTACCTTTCTCCGCATCACCTTTCCCCTCGCCTGGCGCAGCATGTTGATCGGCCTTATCATGTGCTGCGCCCGCGCCATCAGCGAATTCGGCGCCGTGGTCATCGTCGCCTATCATCCGATGATTGCACCGGTCATGATCTATGAACGTTTTGAGGCCTTTGGGCTAAAATATTCTCAACCGGTCGCGGTCTGGCTGGTCTTCATCTCCCTTATCCTGTTCTTACTATTGCGCATTCTCACCGTGCGAAAGAAACAAGTGGCATGATTAAAATAGAAGGTCTTAACATACGCTTGCTAGAGTTTAATCTCCTTAACATCAAGCTGGAGATAGGTGAAAATGAGTTTTTCATCTTGATGGGGCCGACCGGCGCAGGGAAAACGGTCCTGCTGGAAGCCATAGCAGGCTTAGTTCCCATCAAGAGTGGCAAGATTATCATTGATAAAAAGGACATCACCAGATTACCCCCTGAAAGACGGGGCATCAGCATAGTCTATCAAGACTATGCCCTCTTTCCCCACTTGACGGTCCAGGACAATATTACCTATGGCCTACACTTTCACCGCACCGATAAAACAAAAGCAAAAAAAGACCTTTCACGCTTGATCGAAGAATTGAACCTCTCTCACCTCTTACGGCGGCTCCCAACCAACTTGAGCGGCGGTGAAAAACAACGGGTCGCCCTTGCACGGGCATTGATGGTTGAACCGAGAGTGCTGCTGCTCGATGAACCCATCTCTGCATTGGACCCCAGTTTCAGAGAAGAGGTAAGAAACGGGCTGAAGAGGGCCCATCAATCCTCTGATATTACGTTCTTCATGGTAACCCATGATTTTGCTGAAGCCCTCTCGCTTGCAGATCGAGCCGCGGTAATGAATGATGGGAGCATAGAGCAGGTCGGCACGATGGAGGACATCTTTCAAAAACCGCGTTCAACTTTTGTAGCCGATTTTGTCGGAATGAAAAATCTCTTTGCAGCACAATACAAGGGTACGAAGGCCATTATCGACAATGTGGCAATTGAACTCGGAAGAAAGCTAACCAACACCCACGGATACATAGCGATCAGACCCGAGGATATCGTCATCAGCCGCAAAAGCCTCACCTCCAGCATGAGAAACTCATTTCGAGGAAAAGTTACCGGAGTCCTCGACCAGGGGTTTTCTTACGAGGTGCACGTTCAGGTGGGGCAAATCTCCTTCAAGTCGCTGATTACCAAGAGATCCCTTGTCGAACTCGACATCCATGAGGGCAGTGAAGTCGTGCTCTCATGCAAATCGACAGCCATCCATAATTTTTAAACAATTCCGCCGGACTTTCCAAGGTACGTCGAGCTCAGCTGGAGCCCTGGGGGGCTTCGCTAGATTTTTATGCATACGTCACTCCTTTTCAAGCTCATCAAAGGTGGCTTGTCCCTGGATCCGCTTGAAAAAGTAACTTTTTCTACAAAACCCTCGTCAACAGAGTTTGAACTCATAGTATTTTTTTATTGATCCTCTATCCCTCCATGATATATACTCAAGTAACTCTAGAGATATTTCAAATAATCCTCTATCTATGCCAGAAAATTCAGAACTATTAAGGGCCGACCTTCGGAAAAAGCTTAAAGAACTCAAAGAGACTGATATCCTCGTCGGCATCCCAAGCTATAACAACGCTCGGACTATCGGACACGTAGTGAGGGCAGTTGAGGCCGGGCTTTCAAAGTACTTCTCAAAGTACAAAGCCATACTGGTAAATTCCGATGGCGGTTCAACAGATGGAACGATGGATGTCGTGAGACAAGCTAGCATCGACCCTGACGCTATATTAGTCGATCAAAAGCTGGAACGATTTCATAAAATTGCCATACCATATATGGGCATACCAGGTAAGGGAAGTGCCTTTAGGACTGTATTTGAGATAGCAACGGCCCTCAATGCCAAGGCCTGTGCTGTGGTGGATTCCGATTTAAGGAGTATAACCCCTGAGTGGGTTGAAATGCTTATCAAACCGGTCCTCGAGGAAGGATATGATTACGTTGCCCCCTATTATCACAGACATAAATATGACGGCACCATCACCAATACAATAGTATATCCCATAACGAGGGCACTCTACGGAAAAAGAATCCGTCAACCCATTGGGGGTGATTTCGGTTTTTCCGGCAAACTCGCTGCCTTTTACCTCACGAAGGACGTCTGGGAGACCGACGTGGCCCGTTTTGGGATCGACATCTGGATGACCACAACGGCTGTTGCCAATGCATTCAAGGTATGCCAAGCCTTTCTCGGGGCAAAGATCCATGACGCGAAAGATCCCGGAGCCGACCTCAGTGCCATGCTCTATCAGGTGGTAAGCTCTGTCTTTAATCTTATGGAAGAATACGCTTCCGTATGGGAAGGCACTAAAAAATCCGAGTCAATCCCAACCTTTGGATTTTCATACGCTGTCGGTCTTGAACCGATCCATGTTAATCTTGAAGGAATGATCGAGAAGTTCAAGCTCGGTGTCCAGGAACTCTCCGTGCTGTACGAGTCCATTGTGCCTGCAGAACTCTTACAGTTCCTGAGAACCGCCGCCAAAGAATCAAAAGAGTCATTCGCTTTGCCGGATGAGGCATGGGTGAGGATTATATACCACTTCGCCCTCGCCTGTCACCAGAAGACGATGAGCGAGGAACACATACTCAAATCCCTGACTCCCCTCTACCTCGGCAAGGTGGCATCTTTTGTGATCGAAACGTGGGAGAGCACGGCAGAGGAAGTAGAACAAAGACTTGAGGAGCTCTGTATTACCTATGAGAGGGAAAAAGCATATCTAAACGAAAGATGGAAAAGAAAGACGTGAACTCAACGTAAGACAAGGAGGTCGCTATGAACAATATATTTGTCACAAATATATGCGACACGATCTTGACAGGACCGTTGAAAGACTTTTTGCAGAGGCTTATCGCATTCCTGCCAAATCTGCTCAGTTCTTTTGTCATATTCATTCTTGGCCTAGTGTTAGGGTGGATTCTCAAAAAGATCATAGTAAAACTCGCAAAGCTATTCAAGATAGACCACTTCTGTTCCAAAATTGGCATGACTGAGGCCCTCGAACAAGTCGGCATAAAGGGATCACCATCTCGATTTCTCGGACGGATATTCTATTGGCTCGCGGTAATAATATTCACCATTATTGCCCTCTATGCGCTCAAGGTACCTGCCATCGAGAATGTGCTTGAGCAATTTGTCCTCTATCTCCCCAACATATTTATTGCTGCCTTGCTCATCATCGTCGGATACCTGCTCGGCAACTTTGTAGGGAGGACAATCCTCATAGCCGCGGTTAATGCGGGGATGCGGTTCGCCAGCTTAT
>CAYWLI010000124.1:0-6034 GCA_964459135.1 uncultured Thermodesulfobacteriota bacterium
CAGTTGCATTTTGATCTTTAATGCCCCGCAGCTCTGCTGCGGGGTAGTTTACTATAGAATAGAATTGAAAAGATGGGCTTAAAATATTCATAGAGGAGCAGCTTATGTTGGCGGTACGGTTTTATCAACACGGCGGACCCGAGGTATTGAAATGCGAGGAAGTGCCGACTCCCCGCCCGGGGGCTGATGAAGTGCTCATTCGCGTTGAGGCCGCGGGGGTGAATTATGCCGACACGGTAAGGCGTAATGGCGACTATTATCCCGTCCCCACGGTGTTGCCCGCCATACCGGGGGGCGAGATTGCCGGCAGCATCGAGGCGTTGGGCGAAGGGGTAGAGCACCTTAAGGATGGTGCGCACGTATTTGCGCTTATTGACGCAGGAGGCTATGCTCAGTATGCCGTTGCGCCGACCAACAGTATCATCCCGGTTCCCGAAGGCATCGATCCGGTTCAAGGTATTGCTCTCATCGTTCAGGGTCTGACCGCGGCCCTTGTGCTCAAGGAGACCGCGGGTTTGCGCGCCGGAGAACGTATTCTCATCCAGGGTGCGGCCGGAGGGGTAGGTCTGCTCTCGATACAGCTCGCGAAGATCTACGGCGCGGGGCTCATCATTGCCGCCGCAGGTTCGCCCGAGAAGCGCGAATTCGCACTCAGCCTGGGTGCCGATTGTGCGATCGATTATACCCTTCCTGATTGGCCTCAACAGGTTCTCAAGGCAACCGACGGGCACGGCGTCAATATAGTCCAGGAAATGACGGGAGGCCATGTATTCCAACAGAGCCTTGATTGTCTCGCGAAATTTGGTCGATTGGTGGTATACGGTTTCGCCAGCCGGGAACCCGTCAACCTTGATCCGGGACGTCTCTTACCCTTCAATCATACGGTGAAGGGTTTCTATCTGGGGGGTTTTCTTCACGACAAACCGGAACTCGTCAATGCGACCCTTGCCGAATTGGCCGGTTTTGTCGATTCGGGTCGTCTTAAGCTTCATATGGGAAGGGTTTTCCCCTTGACCAAAGCGCAAGAGGCCCACCGACTTCTCGAAGGTCGGCAGACGAGAGGCAAACTGGTTATACTCCCCTGGGATACTGTGTAAAAAGGATTGCAGGCCAAACCCGCTTTGTACTCGAATTTTTTGGGCGATTAATGAACACATATTGCTCATGATTTTTGAGCGCTTGTACATACATGCGTTTTTAATATGGTACTGAGAGAATGTGTACGAACGTGCCGTGTGCTATTGAGCGAGACCATTTTCTGAAAGATATCCGAACACAATTTTTTTATATGCAGCGATAATGCCGGATGTTATGTTGTGGCTGACCAAACGTTGCGGGGCGCGATAGACATGTGCAATTATAATGTTCACATTATGTAAAATGTAACGATTTGTTATTACAAGCAAACTCATAACAAGGGAGTATCAGTTGCGAGCGACTTCCCGTATACCCCTGAGAGCATGTCTAGCGATATAATCATGCATCGTAATGAGCAAGCATACCTTTCATGATAGCACGTATCATAGCACTATGAGGGTCCGAGCAATCTGACTTTGCCTCAAGCACTGAAAAAACTTGACAGGGGGAAAATCCTTTGTTAGTAATAGGTCGAGTGCTTGATCTAATTTGAACCCGCAACGAAAGAGAGGTTTCTCATGCCCAGAACCAAACACGGTTCGATTGTTAAAAACGAGGGTCACGTATTCCCGGAAGATCTGGTTTTTGCCTCTACTCAGAATGCTGCATTGATTGAAAAGAGGCATCAACAGATCGTGGATGGGGCCTGCAAGGTATTTTTCAAGAAGGGATACCATCCGACCACGACCCGTGAGATAGCAAAAGCATGTGGTATGTCCATTGGACAGCTCTATCATTATATTTCTTCCAAAGATGATGTGTTGTATTTGGTACATAAACACAGCCAAAGGCTCTGGTATGATTATTTGAAAAAATCAGACTTTGAAAAAATTGACGATCCAGTCGAAAAATTGACTGAGGCACTCCATTATACACTCTTGTTTATGATTGAAAATAAAAAGCTCATCCAATTTATTTATTCAGAAAGCAAATATCTCGACAAGAAACACTTACAAATTGTTCTGGACATGGACTATCAAAATGTGGTTGGTTTCTGGCACAGTCTGTTAGAGGATGTCAAAAAAACAACATCAATTACAAGCGATACAAAATTCGGAAGCAGTATAATCACTTATCTCCTGGCCTTTCTGGCGCTACGAGGGTGGACATTAAAGGATAAGCCAAGCAAGGAGCACGTGGATTCCCTAGTTGACTTTATTTTACGAGGGTTGGGTGTGCGGTAAATATGTATAACATCATAACTGCAAGAGTAAAAGCAATGGGGATTCTGATTTTTCAGGACAGGGGTTCGATATATCATCAGGACAAAGCGGCCTTTTTTGACGGCTGAATAATCTGGTATATTATTTCCTGTCCTGGGCGGTGTCTTGTATGGGGTTCATGCCAGGCCCAGTATATCGGAGTACCCGAAGACCGCCCCCCGCTGCATCGGAAACGTAGAGCAACCCGTCTCTTCCAAAAACCACGTCATACGTATCGACATATTTTCTGTACTCTGAAACGAGTTTACCCCCAGGAGGTCCCATCTCAGCGCCGCTCCACTGACCGATATCCGGACCTACGTAATGGCCGACCTCAACAGGATGGTACGGATCCTTGATGTCTATAACCCGCAATCCGAGCTTGTACCATGCTTGGAACAGAAGATTTTCATTCCAGGCATTACCGATATGCGTTGAGGGTCCGTTCCCCGCTGCGTTAAAGCCGGGACAGGTATTTTCTGGATACTTGAACTCCGAGATAATCTGAGGATTTTTTTCATCCGATATATCGACAAATCGCATCCAGCCGAAGGGGCATAAATTAAATTCGTCGGAGAGCGCAATCAGTTTACGGCCGGGCACAAGCTTTGCGGAGTGACTATTGCCTGCGTGTTTGCTATCCGGATTCACCTCAGGAGGCTCTGGCGGGGAATGGTAGTCAAGCCGTGAAATGAACTGTGGCTTACTTTTATCGGAGATGTCCAAAATGATGAATCCTCCTTGATGATACGCGAGATATGCGCGGTTTTCATGTACCGTGATATAGTGCAGTCCCAGATGTTTCTTCGGCAGCCATTTCCCTGAAGGGGTTTGTCCCCAGATCACGTATGCAAAGGGAAGCGGTGTCTGTATCCAGTCGCGCATTGCCTCTTCGTCATTCTTCTGACCCGGGACCCACCATTTACCGACCTCAACCGGCTTGTGAGGATTCTTCAGATCGACAATCACGAGGATTTTGCCTATGAAGCCTTCATACTCGCCTCCGAGATAGACATACCGCCCATCAAAGAAAAAGTGATGCACTCCGGATCCATTCCCTGGCATGACGAAGTATGAGAGGAATTTCGGATTGTGACGGTCGCTTACGTCATAGACCTTTATCCCGCGGTAATAATCCTGATACGGCGTGCCGTAACGATACCGTTCTTGGTTGACCACCAGAATATTCGAATGATAAAAGACGTAGTGCGTATGTGTGTTCCAGCCCGGATCCCAGTCCGGGATCGGTGTCTTTTCTGACCAGCGCGGATCGCCGGGCGGAGGAGGCGGTGATTTGACAGGGTCGTATGGATAGACAATGGCAATTGGTTTCGGCTTCGTGCGATCCTTGAGATCGATGACCATGAAACAGCGATGAGGGACATAACCGCCGGAATACACATAGTCTCCATCAGTATACGGCCAGGGAGAGAGCTTCGAGTATTCCCTGATGGGGTTGTTCGGGTCACTGCACCCTACTTCCTCGATATTCCAGGCGTCCGCAACAGAGCCAGCTTGTTTGTGCTTATCGTTCATTGTTCTTATGCGTCCTCAGTGCACGAACCATGTTTTAGCCCTGATGAGCAATACTATATCACACATGAGATAAAAGTCAGAATTGAAGATCTATCATGAAAAATAAAACAATGGAACTTCCCTTAACGTGGGAACGGGGGCTAGGATAAGATGGATAGCTTCTATTCTACCCCATACCTACCCCTCGTATCATCTCCTTCACCACTACCCCGTGCTCTCCCCCTTCCTGGTAAGTATGTCTATACTCATCTCGCAACTGTTCCGAAAAAGGGCTTGACATAAATTATGCCCCGTGTTAGGTTTACAAATCGAATGCTCGCTCTATTTAGATTAAATCCCGCATTAAGGTATTACGGGTACAGTTGCCACTGATCGGGAACGTGGTACGTGGCATAGCCTCATTAATTATAAAACAGGAGGTTTGAATGGCTATTAAGACACCGCAACAATATATAGAAAGCCTGAGGGATGGGCGAGTAGTTTACTGTAATGGCGAGAAGATCGAGGATGTCACGACGCATCCAATTCTCAACATATGTAGAGATTGGGTGGCCATGGATTACGTCCTCCAAGGTGATTCGCGCTACCAGGATCTTCTTCTGGAAAAGGATGAAGATGGTGAACTGGTGAGCTTCGCGTTGATGCCACAAAAAAGCAGAGAAGATCTGATTAGATTAAGAGAGGTTGTAAAACTCTGGGCACGGGTCTGTTTTGGTAAGCCGCCGGGAGCCAAGTTTGTGGCAAAAGACGGGCTTAACGCCGTTACCGTGGTCAGCCAAAGAATTGATAAAAAGTACGGCACGAATTATGCCAAAAACGTTGAGGCCTACCGAAAACATTTACAGAAGAACGATCTGGCATTTGCCATGGGGCTTACTGATGTTAAGGGAGATAGAAGTCTCCGGCCTGCGCAGCAAAAACGCCACCAGGATTACTACGTCAGAATTGTCGAGGAAAGAAAAGATGGCATCATCGTGAGGGGCGCCAAAACGCACATCAGCCAGGCGCCGCTGTGCAACGAGATCCTGATAGCCCCCTGCCGTGCGATGAGAGAGGATGACAAGGCTTATGCCGTGTCCTTTGCGGTACCGGTCAATAGTCCGGGGATTACCATGATTTCCGCAGAGCCGGAAGTGCATGAGGCCGGCAACCTCTTTGATCACCCCATTGCCGGATCTGTTTATATTAATGACGCCACGATCATCTTTGAGGATGTCTTTGTCCCGAAGGAAAGAATATTTTTAAAGGGGGAGTGGGATTTCGCTGGGCCGGTAGCCTATATGTTCGCAAATTTCCACCGCCTCAGCGCCGAGACCTATAAGGCCATGGAACTTGAACTCTTTACCGGCGCCGCCTCGCTTATGGCTGAATACAATGGGGTGGAAAAGGCCCCCCATGTTCGCGAAAAGCTTACCTGGCTGGTGATGTATACTGAGGCTGTTGAGGTTCTTGGCTTATCAGCATGTGAACATTGTATATCAGAGCCGGATTCGGATCTGGTGTATCCTAATCCCATGTACGCCAATATCTGCAAGTTTTACTTTGCCGATAACTGGCATCAGGCAACAAAATATATCCAGGATATCGCGGGCGGTATCGTTGTCACCTGTCCTTCAGGGAAGGACTTCATGAATCCAGAAACCCATGATCTTTTGGATAAATATCTGGGGGCCAGGGAAGGCGTGCCCACAGAGCACAGAATGCGTATGGCTAAATTAATTCGGGATCTCACCTCCTCTTATGAAGATGTGCTCACTATCCATGCGGAAGGCTCGCTCGAAGCACAGAAGCTTTCCATATATATATTGTCTGATTTTGATCGCTACAAAGCGGCAGCGAGGCGGGCGGCTCGGATTCAGGATGGAACGAAGGATGATCTTTTTAGCCAATTACCGGAGTTTCCTCCTCAAGGCCTGTAGCAGAGTTTGATCTTTAATCAAAGGTAGCCAGAAGGGAAGAAGATAGATGAAAAGGTTTGAGAAGCTACTCGAATCTCATTACATAGGGCCGGGTAAGACGCGGATCAGGACATACAAGACGGCTACCGGCATGATGTGTTTTCATGATGATGAGCTCCATTGAAGCGGATACTATCGTACCGACTGCGCCCTTGAAGCCTAATACCGGGTTATTTAAGAGCCTCAAGGGGGTGGTGCCTA
>CAYWLI010000125.1:0-6015 GCA_964459135.1 uncultured Thermodesulfobacteriota bacterium
ACCATATCGAGGACGATGGGATAGTATTCAGGGAGGCAGCCCCACGTGCCTATTATTTCTGCATCGAAGGCCATGAGACGAGAAATGCTGTACTCGTTTTTGGCCATACCGAAACCCACCACGATCAGCTTGCCGGTAAAAGAGAGCAGGGTCAGGGCGATATCCTGCCCGGCTTTGTTGCCTGATACCTCGAATATCTTCCAGCCGTAACCAGACTCAATCCCGTTTTCTTTACACAGCCCTCTGAATTCCTTCTGTATATCGCGAGGTTCTTTGTCGACGGAACTAATGACAAAGTCGGCACCGAAATCGAGAGCCCTCTTGAGCTTCTCCGGATTTCTGGCGATACCGATGACGGTCTTTGCACCAAGGGCCTTTAGAGTCTGTACCACATGGACGCCGACGCCACCGGTCGCACCGATGACGATGACATTGTCACCTGGTTGCAGGTCAGCTCTTTTGGCGGCTTGATACGGCGTGGTAACGGCATCAGCCACCACGGCCAGTTCAGCCAGTTCGAACTCTCCTCGGTTCCGCACTTCGCACAAATCGATTGAGGGAACTGGAATGTGACTCGAATTACCCCCGTAGATCCCAAGGCTGTTACCCGGCATCTTTTGAAAGAGACAACGATTCCCCCTGCCGGTCTTACAGAGGTAACACTGCCTGCAGGGCATGACGGCGGGGATAATGACCTCTTTGCCGATCCAGTTTTCATCGCCGGCCACGACCACGCCGCTGATCTCATGGCCTAGGGTGAGAGGGGGCTTGGATACAGTAGGAACCCCGTCGAAGAAGTAACCCAAATCAGTATGGCAGACCCCACAACCCGCCACCTCAACCAAGACCTCACCTGCCTGTAATTCTGGAACAGGGATTTCGGTCTTTTCGAGCTTTCCTTCGGTAACCTTTCCGCTTTCTTTGTCTTTTGCCCATGGTTGAACCATCTGCCATGTTTGAATCTTATCGGGTACTCCTGGCATTTTTCTCCTCCTTCTTCGTTAAAGGTGATTTAGGTCATTCCATATCCGCCGTCGACGCACAGGACCTGGCCCGTGATGTAGCGCGCATCCTCAGAAGCAAAAAAGACAAAGGCCGGCGCGATATCTTCTGCTTCGGCGAAGCGGTTCAACAGGATGCGCTTCATATAGATCTCTGCAAGTTTGGTATCAGTCCTGATCTTTTCCGTCATCTCGGTGGCTACAATCCCCAGTGAGATGCAGTTGACATTGATTCCATGTCGCGCGAGCTCCCGCGCAGCGGATTTGGTAAGGGTGATGATTCCCCCCTTGGCAGCGCTGTAGTTGATCTGACCGACCGTACCCACAAGGCCTGCGACAGAGGTTACATTAATGATCGAGCCCTTTTTTAGCTCCATCATATACTTACTCGCATGCTTGACGCACAGCCACGGACCTTTCAGGTGGATATCCAATACCGCGTTCCACTCATCCTCGGTCATCTTATGGAGCATGGCCGGTCGTGTGAATCCCGCATTATTAACAAGGATATCAAGTTTCCCAAAATTATCAATCGCCGCCTGCACAACTGCTGCTGCTCCCGTATCAGTTGCCACATCCGCTTGGATAGCTATGCCTGTGCGACCGATTTTTTGGATTTCATCCACAACTTCCTGGGCTGTTTTGGGGTTAGAGACGTAATTGACGACCACATCGGCACCTTCTTTGGCATAGGTGAGGGATATGGCTCTCCCCACTCCTCTGCCGCCTCCCGTAACGACAGCGGCTTTTCCCTCCAATTTCATCTACGTCTCACCTCCCTTCTCCGAAAAGACAGTGGTTTACTCGATAACCATGAGAATGGTGTCCGAGGTTACCTCATCCCCCGGTTTTACATTAATCGCTTTCACAACGCCCGCCTCAGGGGCAACCACCGGCATCTCCATCTTCATGGCCTCTAACGTGGCTACCGGATCATTCTCCTTCACCGAATCGCCAACGCTGACCATGACGTTGACTATCTTTCCTACCATGGGTACGGTCACGTCCATAGTTATTCCTTTTTTTCTATGAAATTTCTAGCGATGATGACCTTTTGTATGTTCGAGGTTCCTTCAACGCTCTGATAGGATTTGGCGTCTCGGTAGTATCGCTCTATCGGATACTCGGTTCCATAACCGTATGATGCGTATAATTTCATTGCCTCATTGGCCGCCATCACTGCTGCCTCTGCACCGTAATATTTGGCTGTGGAGATATACAGAGTCGGTCTACCTCCTACCTTCTCCAAGTTGTCCACAATCCAGGCAGCTCTGAGGACCAGGAGTTTTGCTGCCTCATGTTCACACCACATCCTGGCGAGTTGATCTTGGATCATCTGAAACTGGATAATGGGCTGACCAAACTGGATTCGTTCATTGGCATACTGTTTGGCGAGTTCAAAGCATTTTTCAGCCACCCCGGCAGACCTGGCAGCGCAGGAGAGCCGCGTTCGGTCGAGCATAGTCATCGCGATCTTGAAACCATCGCCCGGCTTGCCGACTACGGCATCCTTGGGTACCTTTACGTCCTCGAGGATAATCTCACCTGTGGGAGAGCTGTGAAGTCCCAGCTTTTCCGTAATTGCACGCTGTTCTATACCGGGACTCTTCATGTCGACCATGAATGCCGTCATCCCGCGGTGCTTTTTCTCACGATCGGTCATGGCGAAGATGATCCCCACCGTTGCATTCGGGACACCTGAGATCCACATCTTGCTGCCATTTAAGATATAGCCGTCGTTCACCTCTTGGGCCGTGGTCCGCATGGCGGCGACGTCCGAACCGGTGTCCGCCTCGGTCAAGGCGAAGCATCCGTACGCATCTGCAGTAATAAGGGGGGGGATATATTGTGCCTGTTGTTCCTCCGTCCCAAATGCCAGCAGCACGCTCTGAATGGCGTTCATCTGGATGTTAAAGGAGACTCCGTAGGAAGGACTCTCCTTGGCGATCTCTATGGTGGCAATGGTGGCGGCGAGGTGCCCCATCTCATTGCCCCCATATTTCTCCGGGGCGATACAACCAAAAAGGCCGAGCTCTGCCATCTTCTTGACAAGCTTCTCATTGTATATGTCTTTTTTCTCGTCCTCCTCTACCGTAGGAGCGATTTCGTTTTGGGCGAAATCCCGTGCCATATCCTGTAACATTGCCTGTTCTTCAGTCAGTCCGAAATCCATACGACATACCTCCTTCTCTTGTAATTTTATGATGTTATAAGAATTCTCTTTTTTTTCGGAGTCTTTAATTTTCTATCGACGACTTTGTGCAATTTATTACAAATACCCCCTTTTGTCAAGCAAGAAATCAAACATCTGGAAAAAATTGGGAGGAGGTGCTATTGTGCCTCTGAGAGGCAATCTGAGAGGCAATCTGAGAGGCTACATGAAAGTTCTCGGGCTCGATATCGGTGAGAAGAGGATCGGCATTGCCGCCAGCGACGCATTGAGATGCACCGCTCAGGGGCTCACGGTGTTGCAGAGACGCGGTGCGGATGATGATATTGGGGCCATACAGGAGCTTATCGATGCTTCGCAGGTCTCCGAGGTCGTTGTAGGACTCCCCAAGAATATGGATGGTTCGTTGGGGGAAGGTGCACAAAAGATCTTGTCCTTCGTGAGCAAGCTGGAGGAATCATTATCCATTCCCATTATCCTCTGGGATGAACGGTGGACTACCGCAGAGGCAACGCGGATGCTTATCCAAGCAGATGTCTCAAGAAGAAAGAGGCGAAAGGTCGTCGACAAGATAGCTGCTGTCCTTATCTTGCAGGGGTATCTCGACAGCCTGGAAAATCATGAGGAAGAGGCGCATTGATGAAGGGCCGTTTGTCAAAACTGGGTTCTTTGGCGGTATTGTCCCTCGTCCTTTTTCTCTTGCTGAATATCCTCTTTTCTCTTATCCTTCCCCCAACATTCCAGGGAGAGGAAAAGCGCGTGTTGATCCCGAAGGGATCCACCTTTCAAGAGGTGGTGCAAACCCTCGATGCAGAGGGGTTGCTGCGGAGTCCCACGAGCTTTTCTCTCATGGCGAGAGTTTTGGGGGTCGCGGGAAGCGTGCAGGCCGGGGAATACGAGCTGAATACCGCCATGACCCCTTCGGTGATCCTGCACAAGCTGGTGAGCGGGGATGTGGTGAAATATCGGGTTACTATCCCCGAGGGGTATACGGTCCGACAGATCGCCGTTCGATTAGCAGAGCTGGGCATTATCACGGAACAGGAGGAGTTTCTCCAGGCGGCCTTCTCATCAGATTTCGATGCCATGCTGGGCATAGAAGGAGAGAGCGTGGAGGGGTATCTCTTTCCGGACACGTATCTCTTTTCCAAAGAAGTAGCCCCGCAGGAGGTGATCAAGACAATGGTGGGAAAATTCAAGCGGGTCTATACCCCAGATTTCTCCCAGCGGGCTGCTGAATTGGGGATGACGGATCGTGAAGTTGTTGTCCTTGCCTCCATCATCGAGAAGGAGACAGGGCTCCCTGATGAGCGCACCCTCATCTCCGCTGTCTTCCACAATCGTTTGAAGCATGGAATACCTCTTGCGAGTGATCCCACCGTTATTTATGGTATCAAGGACTTCGACGGCAATTTGAGAAAGAGAGACCTCGAAACGCGGACTCCCTATAATACCTATCTCTTCCGGGGACTCCCCCCCGGCCCCATAGCCAATCCCGGGAGGTCATCCATCAAGGCAGCCCTGTATCCAGCACCAGTCAAATACCTCTATTTCGTCTCACGCAATGACGGGTCACATCACTTTTCCGCAACCCTCAGAGAGCACAACGAGGCTGTGCGGCGGTATCAACGGGGGGGGTGAAGGACGTTACAGTGATCCAGGTTTCTCTCTGAGATTACCCTTGCTCATCTCATGTATGGACAGCTTAAGGAGGGATGGCGTATTTGGCCCCTATTTTCGAGTAATCCTACTAATCCTTTGACCTAGATGTCTATTTTCTGAGTTAGTACTCCGTTTCTCCCCTTGACAATACACCTAGTTAGTGTATAATGTGTATATTATACACATAAGGAGGAAATCGTGAGGACCAATATAGTTATCGATGACGCATTGCTGGAAGAGGCCTTTTCAATAAGCAGGGCGCGTACCAAAAAGGACCTGGTTCACGAGGCGTTGCGGGAATTGATCCGCCTCAGAAAGCGCAAAGATATGACAGAATTGGCCGGTTCCGTCGAGTTTTACGAGGGGTATGACCATAAAAAAATGAGGAAGATAGGTGGATGATTCTCATTGATACCTCGGTCTGGGTTGATGTCCTCAGAGATAAAACAGGGAGGATAGTTCAGGCCCTTCGCGAGCGGATCGGGGCGGACATTGGTGTTTTCAGCCGATTTACCCAGCTCGAGCTCCTCCAAGGTGCCAAGGACGAAGGGGAATGGGGCCGACTTGATGGGTATCTTTCAACTCAGTACTATCTCGAGGCGACAGATGAGACCTGGCCGCAAGCGGCGCGAATCTACTTTGATCTTCGAAGAGGAGGTATCACCATCAGCAGCCCTATCGATTGCTGTATAGCCCAGCTGGCCATGGAGGCAGGGGCGCTTCTCCTGCACCAGGATCAGGATTTCGAAAAGATCGCCGGGATCAGGCCGTTACTTGCTGAGCGTTTTCATCCAGGGTAAGCACACCACTGAGCTCCAGGCCCTGGTCACGGATTATGCCCGGACCGCGGTCCTCCTCACCATCACTGAGGCAGCAGCGAACCTGGGCGCAACACACCCCGACGTCGTGAAGGCAACTGAGTTCTTTGATGGGGGTGATGTATTGTTCAGCGGGGGTGATTTTTTAGGCGCCATCGACAAGTACAAGAAGGCAGCTCAGGCCCTTCAGTAATACAGAGGATATCCTTTGGCGAGCCGATGAGGGATGCATTTCCTGCATCCCTCCCTTATACCTGCTGCATTCATTCCCATCCTTATTACTGCTTTAAAAGACCTTAATATTATTGACCCATGCGGCGCCAGGACTTTAACGTGAGCTCCATTTGGCCCGAGCTCATGGCCG
>CAYWLI010000126.1:0-5984 GCA_964459135.1 uncultured Thermodesulfobacteriota bacterium
GGATATATCCTCCGCAATGGCCGTCTGACCAAAAAGGGGGCCTCATCGACACTCTTAGAGAGCCGGGAGGTGCAGGAACTCTGTTTTGGGTAGAAGGTGAAAAGGGAGAAAGGCAAATATTATTCCGCTGAACGGGGAGAGGCCTGTGCCGCCGAAGCAATGGCCTGGTTCAGAAAATCGAACCATTGCTGCTGGAGGGCGATCCTCCGTCTGGGAATAATGGTAATGGGAGCGAATCTGAGGGTAAAGGATTTCCCCTGCCGATCGCGGAAGGTGAGATTGAAGAGGATCGTGTCAGACCCATAATAATTGTCTCGGGTGAGGGAGATCTTATCCATGCTGGAAAAGGGGATTTTCAAATCGATCTTTTCACCGCCTTTTCCTTCGGGCACCTGAAAGAAAAACATTGCTCCTTCGATCCATAAGCGGCCCTTGCGTCTGGATCCTTTGACCGGGAGTCCCCCATAGTAATATGTTTTGCAAGGCTGAGGAGTCATCGTTCTCAAAATAACATAGCACCGACGACCTTCTGCGTCAATGGGGATTGGATGGTTTAATAATGTATGACGTAACTGCGCAGCAACTCTTGCAAAATAACATGTCGATTGTTACAGTAACAATACTATGAAACTTCGAGTAGGGGCTAATTGGGACATCGCATTTCTTGATGCAGTAAGGGGGACATCGGTGGATGCCCTCTTCGGCAAACTCCCCTTCGATATCGTGGGGGGGGCCAGGCCGGGTTTTGTCTTGCCGGACGTGGACCGTGATGATGTGGAACAATATATTCAGGCCTGTCATGAACGGGGCTTGGCATTCAGTTACCTGCTGAACGCCCCCTGTCTGGGAAACCTCCAATATTCCAAAAAGGGTTACGAACAGCTGATCGAGCTCCTGGAATGGATCGACCACGCCGGCGCCGACTCGGTCACCATCGGCATGCCGTATCTCATCGATCTGGTTAGGGAACGCTTCCCCCGCCTCAAGGTCAAGGTCTCCACCACAGCCAGGGTCAATACCGTCCGCAAGGCCCTGCAATACGAAGCAATGGGTGTCGAGGAGATCATCATCGATGAACACATCAACCGGGAGTTCAAGACCTTAGAAGCAATCAGGAAAACGGTGAAGTGCAACCTGGAACTGATCCTGAACAATATCTGTCTCTGGCAGTGTCCGTATAATTACGAGCACGTCAATCATGACGGCCACGCTTCCCGGGAAGGGGAGCAAGAGGATTACTGCTATCTTCAATATCCGGGGTACCTCTGCCTGTATAGAAAATTGACGGAGCCGGTGGAGCTTCTGAAATCCCCGTGGATCAGGCCCGAGGACGTCTCCTCGTATGAGGATCTGGGTTACGACAGCTTCAAGATCACCGAGCGGTTTAAGCGGACCCCCCTCCTGCTGGAGCATGTTCGGGCCTATGAAGAGCGGCGTTACGAAGGCAATCTCTTGGATCTCTTTACCCTCCCGCGGAAAGATGCGTTCACCCCCGTCCATCTGGAGTACTTTATCAAGCCTGAACATGTCAACATCATGAAGGTCTCGGAATTGGGGGATGTATTCGACTTAGAGGTGCGGGAACTCATTCAGATTGACAACAATAAGCTCAACGGCTTCCTTGAACACTTTAAGCGAAAGGACTGCAACCAGACCACGTGTGCTCAGTGCCGGTACTGCGACGGGGTTTTAAAAAAAGTGGCGGTAATGGACGAAGAGCGACTCAAGAAGGCCGCCCAAAAGGTCAAAGACTTTTCTGATAAGCTTATCTCAGGGGAGATCTTTGATATACCGAAGTCCCACGTTGTATTTCGCATCCCCCTTATCAAATCGCTGCTCAAAAAACTGCTCATATGGCGATTACGAAGAGAACAAGGCGCTCACCCCTAAGGAAATCGCGGCATGAGGTTTTTGTTAGTAGATCCACCCCATAAGATCTGGACCATTCTGAGGGCTTGGACACCCTCCCCGGGATGTCTGCAGCTCTTGGCCTACGTAGAACGGGAAGGGTTCGATATCGATTACATGGACTGCACGCTCAACGACAACCCATGGGGCGACCTTGAGGAAAAGGTCAGGAAGGAAAAACCGGAGGTGGTCGGCATCTCCGTCAACTGCACGGCCTTCATCTATGACGGGATGAACGCGGCCAGCCTCATCAAGGCCGCCAGCCCGCAATCGATCATCATCATAGGGGGGGAGCATCCCTCCTTTATAGCGGAAGAGACGCTCAGGGATTGTCCTGCCGTTGATTACATCTGCGTCGGAGAGGGGGAGGTGACGCTGGCGGAATTCCTGCGGGCCGTTGAGAAAAAGAAAGACCTCTCCAAGGTCTTGGGCCTTGCCTATCTCGATGAAAATGGAGCGTTTTGCTATACCGGCGACCGCCCCTTTATCGAGGATCTCGATATCCTTCCCATGCCTGCCTATCACCTTGCCAAGATGGATCATCCTTTTGTGGAGCTTCCCTCGGAAGGAAAGGGGAGCCTGGTGGTCAATTTTTCCAGGGGATGTACGTGGGACTGTACCTTCTGTACAGAATCGGCGTTTTATAAACGGACCTGGAGGAACCGGAGTCCCAAACTGATCGCTGATGAACTCGAGCTCCTCAAAGAAAAATACAACCGCCATATCTTCTATGTGGGAGACAATACCTTCAACGTCAAGAAGGAACAAGGCATCGGCTTCATTGAGGAAATGCTTAAGCGCAAGACAAATCAACACTTCTGGCTACAGTCCAGGGCTGATCTAGTGGTCAGGGATGAAGACCTCTTGGATGGCTATCGCGAGGCGGGTGTCTATCAGTTTATGATGGGGATCGAATATCACACGGACGCTGTGCTCAAAGACATCCGAAAGCGCCAGTCAACGGAACAGGCCCGTAAAGCCATGGAGCTCCTGAAGAAACATGGGCTGATGGTCATGGCGACCCTCCTCATCGGTCACTGGGAAGAGACGGAAGAAGATCGCGATGCCTTTTTAAAATTCTTCAGGAAATATGTGGATCACTTCGGTCTCAACCTGATCACCCCTCTTCCCGGAACGCCCTTTTTCGACAAGATGAAGGAATTGGGGAGGATCGAGGACTGGAATTACCGTAATTTCGACTATATCCACGCTGTTATGGCGACCAAAGAGGCGGATCACCTGGAACAGGTGAACATCATTTATAAAGACATCATGAGGCGTTACTATTGGCGCCCGAGGGAGTTATTGAAGCTGTTCTCTTCCAATCCGATCTTGAGGCGTCACCATCGATATTACATCACCAAGGTAGCCTTTAATATCATGATGCATGAGATCTTTGGGACGCCGATGTGGGTGCAGCCGAACTACCAAGAGTATACAGACTACCTGGTAGAGCGCGGGGACGCCTTACCCGAAGCGCTGACGGCTGCGGCCAAATAGGTGAAGCGTTCCCTGTGTAGGGCGATCCGCCTTTTGACATGAGGACACTACGGGAAAAACAAACGTGAAAAAGCTTCAGTATCTCCTACCCCATTCTTAATTGCAAAGGGGTTGACTCCTCCCTGTCCTGAACGTTATGGTAAGCCGTTACAAAATCAGCAGAAGGGATTCGTATGCCCATAAAACGTGAACGGCTTGTCCCTGAGGGACTCCTCCTGCTCAGAAACAATATCCTCACCAAGGGGAACATCTTCGGCTCCTCTGCCAAGGCCAAGTGGGCCTCAGACCTGGGGCTCTCCTCCCAAGGGGAAACGCTATTCTTCGCCGGCTGCGGATATCAGTTCCTGGACGGGGCCGAGGCCACCCTCTCAGCGGTGAGGGCCTTGGACAAACGGGGCCTGGCCTGGGAGAGGACCCTCGGGATGACTTCCTTCCTCAATAAACTGGGAATCAACCTGGGAGAGCTCTACGGCAAGCTCACCCACCGCGCCCGCCTCTCCGACAACCCCCTGCGCAATGCCGTCGAGGTGCTGCAAGGGATGGATATAGCGCCCGGCTATCTCGCTGAAGAGGAACCCTGCTGTGCCGCCCCTCTCTACTACGCCGGTTTCCAGGAGGAATTCGGTGACCGTGCTGTCGAAACGCAGAGGCAATTGCAAGCAAGGGGCATTAAAAAGGTTATCAGTATGGTCCCCTCCTGCACCTATACCCTGCGGGAGCTTTTTCCCCGCTTCCTAACGGAATGGGAGGTAGAGGTCAGCCACTTCCTGGAGGTGGTGTGGGAGCGGATACAACAGGGGATGCAGTTCCGTCTCCCCCTGGAGATCACCGTCACCTACCACGACCCCTGCGTCCTGTCCAGGAACCTCGGCCTGATTGAGGAACCCCGGGAGATCCTCCGCTCTATCGAAGGGGTGGATTTTGCCGATGTCGAACGTAACAAAGAGGAGTGGTCTACCTGCTGCGGCGGTGGAGGGGGATTTGAGGTGATCTTCCCCGAGGTGAGTCACATCCTGGCTGTCAACAGGGTAAAGGAGCTCCTGGCGACCGGGGCGTCGGTCATCGTTACCTCCTGCCCTGGGTGTCTCATCCAGCTCAGGGAGGGGGTCAAGGAGCTGAAGGAAGAAGGGGTGCAGGTCATGGATATGGCCCAGCTGCTCCGCAACGCCCTGCCGGAGAAATAGGATGTCCAAACTCAGAGCGTACAAAAAGAGGTTACAAGAGGCTGCTCGTGATCCACAGATCAGCATAGCCCTGGAGCGGGCTATTGCGAGCTACCGCAAAAATGTCGATGAGGCCCTCAAAAAATTCCCCCATACCCTGAAAATGGCCGAGGAGGTCAGGCAGATCAAGGAAGAGTCCATCTCCCGATTAGGGGATCTCGTAGAGCAGGCATGTGAGGCCATCCGCGAGAACAAGGGCGAGGCCTTTGTAGCCCGCACCCCTGATGAGGCCCTGGAGATCATCGATGGGATCGTGGGTTCCGGCAAGCTCATCGTCAAGGGGAAAAGCCTGACCGGGGAGGAGATAGACCTGCGGGAACACCTCGAAGAACGGGGGAACGAGGTCTACGAGACCGACCTGGGAGAATATATCGTCCAGCTGCTGGGGATCAAGCCCATGCACCTCCTTGCCCCGGCAATCCATGTCCCCAAGGAAGAGGTGGCTAAACTCTTGAGCAAGGTTACCGGCAAGGACATCCCCCCCGATATCCAGGCCGAGGTGGCGACGGTGAGGGAGATCCTGCGGGATAAGTTCTTTCGCGCCCAGGTGGGGATGAGCGGGGCCAACGTGGTGGCAGCGGACACCGGCACCCTCTTTCAGATAGAGAACGAGGGCAACATCCGCCTGTCCAGCGCTGCCCCTCCGGTCTACATCGCCCTCGTAGGTATGGAAAAGGTGGTTCCGACCATCGAGGATGCCTTTAAGGTGGCGGAGGTTACGTGGCGATACGCCGGCTATACCGTCCCGGCCTACCTCAACCTCGTCTCCGGCCCCAGCAAGACCGGCGACATTGAGAAGGTCACCACCTACGGGGCCCACGGCCCCAAGGAGATGTACGTAATCTTTCTGGACGCCGGTCGCAGCCAGCTCGCCCAAGACCCCGTCTTCCAAGAGGCGCTTTACTGCCTGCGATGCGGCGGCTGTCTCTATGAATGCCCCCTCTTCGCCGTGACTGCCGGTCGCTTTGGCGACAAATACTTCGGCGGCATCGGCGCCATCTGGACCGCCTTTGTCACCGGCGATCTCGCCAAGGCCGCCCCGCTGACCTATTCCTGCCTCAGCTGCGGGCGCTGCAAGGTGCGCTGCCCCGTAGAGATCGACGCCCCCCAGATGTGCCTCGAGCTAAGGAAGAGGATCGCCGAGGGATCGTAATTCCCTGATGGACAAAAAGGTATTCGTGCGCCGCAGCTTCGCCGCCATTGCGCAAAGCTATGACCTGCTGAACACCCTGCTCAGCTTCGGCCTGGATGCGTGGTGGCGGCACGAGGCGATCAAGGCCCTGGGGCTCTCAGGCCAGGGGCTTGTGTTGGATGCCTGCGCCGGAACCATGCGGCTGGGGAGGGGTATCTTGC
>CAYWLI010000127.1:0-5941 GCA_964459135.1 uncultured Thermodesulfobacteriota bacterium
GATGTGCTTGCCCCCGCAGCGACGTTTAAAAAGACCTTTCCCTTTATCATCTTCTTGACCCTTTTGATGGTTTTACTCTTGAGCATTATACAGATCCGCAGGAATTTGGTCCCCCTTGAAAAGCTTCAGGAGGGTACACGACATATCGCCCAAGGGGAATTCGATAGCAGGGTGTCGATTAAAACGGGGGATGAGTTTGAAGAACTCGCAGCATCCTTCAATACGATGGCTGATCGATTGGGTAAACAGTTTAAAACATTAACTACCATTACTGAGATAGACCGCGCCATACTTTCAACGTTGGATACAGATAACATCATAGAGGTGGTGCTCAATCGTATACACGACATTCTCCCGTGCGATTGCATCAGCGTAATGTTATTCTATTTTGGCGATCAGGATTCAGCCCTGACCTATATGAGGGAAAAGAACTCCGAAATAGGAAAAGAAGTTGAGACAGTACTCCTTAAGCCAATAGATACAAAAGAACTGTATCTCAATCCAGAATTTCTATTAATTAATGAGGCGCATAAAGCGCCAGACTTTCTTGCCCCACTGGCCAAGCGTGGTAACAAATCATTTTTGGTGCTTCCTCTTTTTGTTAATCAGATGTTATCGGGAATCATTGCCCTCGGGTATCAAACACCACCCACCTACGAACAAGAAGACATCGATCTTGCCCGCCAGTTAGCCAACCAGGTTGCAGTAGCCCTATCCAATACAAGACTGGTTGAAGACTTGGAACAACTGCACTTGGGTTCGCTTACTGCCTTAGCCCGAGCCATTGATGCAAAATCTCCCTGGGCAACAGGACACTCTGAACGCGTTGCAAAGCTTGTGGTAAAAATCGGCGCAGCCTTGGGACTGCCACCGGAAAAATTGGACGTCTTGCACCGAGGGGGCTTGTTACATGATATCGGCAAGATCGGCGTACCAGCCGATATTCTTGACAAGACCGGAAAGCTGTCTGCAAGAGAAAAAGATTTAATTCGTGAACATGTCAAATGGGGTGCACGTATCCTGGAACCTATTGCTGCGTTTGCGGAGATCATGCCAATCGTGTTGCAGCACCATGAAAGTTTCGATGGTTCGGGGTATCCCAAAGGCTTGGCCGGAGAAGCCATTCATTTGAGTGCACGTATCTTTGCTGTGGCTGACACATTCGATGCCCTTACTTCGCACCGCCCTTATCGTGAAGCAGTAAGCACGGAAAAGGCCATTGAGGTTATTACACAAGGGTCTGGAAGCCAGTTTGATCCACAGGTAGTAAGGGCCTTTCTTGAGATCATAACCGAGGAAGCAAAGGAAGACGAATATACAACTAAACATATAGCGGAGAGTATATAAATGAAAAATAGAAGGCTTCTCATAATACTAATAGGGCTTGCTATATTCTTTGGATGGCACTGTGGATACGAGAAAAGTGCTCCGAACGAAATAGTGGGAACATGGGAAACATCAGCGCAACAATATGCTGATCGTTTTATCACAATTGACACAGATACCATTACCTTCGGAATTGGTGGAGGAAACGTCGAAATATATACTATCAAAAAAATTAAAAAAACCGCTGCAGAAGGAAACATTTTATACACCATATACTATGAAAACGGAGATGGAGTTTGGTACAAATTTGCATTTTACTACTCCTCTGAAAACGGAGGCACGATGAAGAAGAAAAATCAAAGGCAAATCGCATGGGAAAAAACTGAGTAACCTATAGCAGTCTCTTCTGCCCCACATCGAACGTCCATATTGTATCACACGGCTATCCTATACCACCAACAGCTGATAGCATTTTTAAAAACAGATAAAATTGACAAACCCTATCCTTTGCTTCATGATGGAGTTATGAGATATCTCATTATATTCGCATTGCTTTATCTCTGTTACTATGTTGTGAAAAAAGCCGTACTCCCCGCAATGCGCACGTATAAGATATTGAAGAAACGCGAATCCCCCGCTGACAAGGAATTGGTACAGGATCCCCATTGTCACACCTATATCCCCAAAGAAACGGCGCTAAGGGCTACCATTGATGGAGAGGTCTATTACTTCTGCAGCCAGGAGTGTTTGGATGAATACAAAAGAAGCACGTGATAGAGTGTGGAAAGCAATGCGTTTCTGAAAAACGTTTGCCTCTTGACCCATAGGCATCATTTCTCTTATACTCATGCTATAACACAGAATACGATCGTCAAAGAGGAGGCTATCTAATGGATTGGGGTATGCACAACCGCATGGCACAGTTGATACAGCCTGACGGACACTGTTTCTTTTTGCCCATCGATCACGGATACTTTCAAGGGCCCACCCAAAGACTGGAAAAGCCAGGTGAAACAATCAAACCCCTCTTGCCCTTTTGTGATGCCCTCTTTGTAACACGGGGCATATTAAGATCGTGTATCGATCCGACCACGAACACGCCGATCATCCTCAGGGTCTCCGGCGGGACGAGTCTCGCGGGAAAAGACTTAGCCCATGAGGGCATCACTACCTCTGTACGTGACGCCGTCCGCCTTAATGTGGCTGCCGTGGGAATGTCTATCTTCGTCGGCAGCGATTACGAGCATGAAACCCTCCTGAACCTGGCGAATCTTGTGAATGAATGCGAAGAATACGGCATTCCGGTCATGGCGGTCACCGCTGTAGGGAGAGAGTTGGAAAAGAGAGAGGCCCGCTACCTCGCCATGTGTTGTCGTATCGCAGCCGAGCTGGGCTCACGGGTCGTGAAGACCTACTGGTGTAAAGATTTCGACAAAGTCACCAATGGCTGCCCCGTTCCTGTAGTCATGGCGGGCGGCCCCAAGTGCAAAACAGAACTAGAGGTGTTCGAGTTTGTCT
Organism: uncultured Thermodesulfobacteriota bacterium; assembly: GCA_964459135.1. GTDB lineage: Bacteria > Desulfobacterota > B13-G15 > B13-G15 > RBG-16-54-18 > CAYWLI01. The sequence continues at coordinate 2,845 of CAYWLI010000127.1, forward strand.
ATGACGGTATGCAAAAAGGGGCCATTGGTATAAACCTGGGCCGCAACGTCTGGCAAGATAAACACCCAGTGGCCATGGCACGGGCCTTGCGCGCCATTATCCACGAGAAGGCCGCTGCTCGCGAAGCTCAAGACTTGTACAACAGTCTCAAAAGCGAGAAGTAGACCCGGCGCTTGCCGAGGTGGACCCGCAAACAAGGCTACCTCACAGCGTGTCTCATGTGGCATCATCCTTCGTCGTTTTCATCAGAGAAGAGAATATATCAGCTCAGGGGAAAATAGCGTGCGCGTAGCAATGTACTACAACAACCAGGATGTACGCCTCGAGGAGCTACCAACCCCTCAGATTGGCCCTGGTGAGTTACTCGTCAAGGTAGAGGCCAGTGGCATTTGTGGCAGCGACGTGATGGAATGGTATCGCATCAAAAAGGCCCCCTTGGTGCTCGGTCACGAGATCACGGGTGAGGTAATCGAATGTGGAAAGGGTGTTGAGCATTACAAGATCGGCGATCGGGTCTTCGTCTCCCACCACGTCCCGTGTAACACCTGCCGCTACTGTTTGCATGGCCTTCACACGGTCTGCGAAACCCTACACACCACCAATTATGATCCCGGGGGCTTTGCCGAATATCTCCGGGTGCCGCTGATAAATGTGGATCGGGGTGTCTTTCTGCTCCCTGATGAGGTATCGTTCGAGGATGGAACGTTCATCGAACCCCTGGCCTGTGTCATCAGGGGACAACGGCTTGCACGGCTGAATCCCGGTCAAACGGTCCTCGTACTTGGCAGCGGTATTTCCGGTCTTCTGCACATAGCCATGGCCAAGGCCTCGGGAGCCGGACGAATCATCGCTACGGATATGAACAATGATCGCATGGATGCGGCAAAGCGCTTCGGGGCCGATTGTGTCGTACATGCCACTGAGGATGTACCGGAGTGCCTACATCAGGTCAATGACAAGAGACTGGCCGATCTCGTCGTTGTTTGTACCGGGGCTTTGCCAGCCTTTCGTCAAGCCCTGCACTCGGTGGATCGCGGAGGAACGGTGCTCTTCTTCGCGCCGACAGAACCGGGGGTGGATCTGCCCGTCCCTATTAATGAGTTTTGGAGAAACGGGATTACCCTGATGCCCTCCTATGGCGCCAGCCCGTTGGATATCAGCACAGCCCTAGACCTCATCAGCGCCCGCCGCGTCCCCGTGCATAAAATGATCACCCACCGTCTGGGTCTGGCGGAGACAGGACGAGGCTTTCAGCTGGTCGCCGAGGGCGGGGAATCTATCAAAGTAATCATTGAACCACAACGATAGATACGCTAAAATCATCGACAAAATCCTCCAAAGGAGAACAAAGATGCACAAAGGCATGAAGATTACGGGGATTATTATCCTTTGCTTTATTCTTTTTGTGCTCGTGGCAGCCTTCGTGCTGCCCTACCTCATCAGTCTTGATAAATACAAGGGGATGGCCGAAGAACAGCTAGAAAAGGCCTTACAGCGGGATTGCTCTCTCGGCAAGCTGCGTGTCACCATCCTCCCCTCCATGGGGGCGAAGATACAAGACCTCGTTATCTCTAATCCATCCGGCTTCTCTGAGACCCCGCTGCTCTCCCTTCAGACCGTAAAGGTCAGGGTAAAGATCATCCCGCTCTTGTTCGGCAAGAAGGAAATAGCCGGGCTGACACTCCGCCATCCCGAGGTCTTTATCGAGAAAGATCCACGGGGGAGAACGAACATCCCCTACATGGAAAATACGAGCACAACAGAACGAAAGGGAACGCTCAAGAGCGGGAAGGTGAAAACAGAAGAGTCAAAGGCCCTCCAGGACTTTTCCTTAGGCAAGGCCTCAATCAAAGACGGGAAATTCATTTACCTGGATAGGAGTACGACACCCCACCGCCGGACCGAAATCGAGCGGATAGATCTGGACCTGAAGGACCTCTCATTAGAGAAAAAGATACTATATAAACTCTCGCTGCAATGGTCCCCTGGCGCAGTAACGTTGGAAGGCTGGGCAGGCCCCCTTGGGGAAACCATCGATATAAAGAGCATACCCCTGGAAGGACAGTTACGGGCGGATTTCCCCAAACTGGACGGCCTCATGAAAAAGTTGACGGGGGAAGGTGAAAGTAATATGCAGGGCGCATTAAAGGCCGATGTGGACTTCAGGGGGGATACGGGTTCTGCTCTCACGGCCCAGGGTGAAATCATGCTGAAGGATTTTTCCGTAGGGGAACAAGGAAAGCGAACCATTGAGAATCTCGATATACAGTTGCGACCTGAGTTTAACCTTTCGGCTGGGGCGGAGCGGTTAGAAATAACCGCAACCCTGCTCTTAGATAAAACCCCTATTCTGATCAATGGCCAGTTTAGAGACCTCCAAAGAAAACCAGTCGGCAAGCTGACCCTTGCCTCTCAAGAAGGCATTGATCTCGAGGAATTGGGACCTAAATTCCCGGCCATGCACCAGGCTGCCAACGTAAAGGGGAAACTGGACTTCACGGGAGACCTGATCGTACCAGGCCAGGGGACACCGCTGTTCTCCCTGGATGCCAACTCCCCTCGTATGGACATCACCCTGGCCAAAAAGAAGAAAGGGAAAGAGCAAGAAGCCCCCTCTCAAGCCCCTCCTCAACAGAAAAAGCCAGCGACAAAAAAGGCCCAAAAGGGCAGCACCCTTGATGCACGGGGAAGTTTTAGGGTAAAGGAAGGTACCTTTGAAGGGTCCGCATTTAAAGATCTCATATGCATGGGGGAAATGCAGGGAGGGGAAATAAAGATCACACGGTTTTCTTTTGGTGCCTTTGATGGGACGTTGGAAGGTGCCGGAAACATCAATATCGCACAGGAGCCTTCTGCATACCACATAAAGGCAAAAGTCACCGATGTGGACGCCAATGCTATCTTCAGCACCCTCGCCTCATGGAAGGGGATGATGAAAGGGAGGTTTAACGGAGATATTACGTTAGGGGGAGAAGGGCTTTCCTTTGACTCCATAAAGCAGAACCTCACCGGAAATGGCATGGTAAACGTTAAGGAGGGTGAGCTCACCTGGGTGAACCTCGTCGGCCGCATAGTCCAGGCCCTGGGAGGAAAAGGG
>CAYWLI010000128.1:0-5930 GCA_964459135.1 uncultured Thermodesulfobacteriota bacterium
GGATCGATCGGCTCTTCGTCTGCCAGGGAGCGAATGATGATCTTGAGCTTCTCCATGTTCTTCCCCCGTTTTCTTATGAGCTTGACGTCTCTCTCGAACTGCCGCGTATAGACAGGGGTCAGCATCAGATGCGTAGTTTTTCAAACATGTCATCGACGTTCTTGCATACTATCAGATTCCGATCTGCATCGGTGTCCTCAAATGTTTGGCGGGTCGTCTCGGTCGGGACGACTACCTCAAAGGGCAATCCCTGGCGGAGCTCGACTTGCCGATAAAAGAGCGTAATGGCCTGCGTCGGATTCAGCCCCAAATCACGCAAAACGCGTTCCGCCCGCTCCTTCAGATCTGGTTTTATACGCGCCCTGACCGTCGCTGTCTTAGTCATAGGTCACCTCCCATGAGGTCTAATGTAGCACATATGGGACACATTAGCAAGCGCAATTCGATCAAAACAAGGTCATCTGTTCTTCATCTTCCTTGGGTTTCTCCCCCTCTTCCTCCTTGGGGAAGATGCTGATCTGGCCGTAGACGCCGTCGTGGCCGGGAATGATCTTCAGCTCCCCCTTCCTCACCCGCATGATCCCCTCGTAGACCCGGGGCTGGGCGATGCGCTCGATCTCCTCGGGCGGCAGATCCAATAAGATAGCGAATTCCGATCCCCCTTTCTCCACCAGCCTCATGTACTCCCGATCCACCCCCTTGGTGCCGACCCCTTGCCCCAGGGCCTCGGCGATGATCTCTTCCAAGGGAATGAGGTGGATGGAAGGGATGGCATTGGGTGGCACGAACCCCGCTTCCCGATCGGCCAGCTCCTCCACACGGTGCATCACCCCCACGGTGAGGTGCTTACCGCAGACCGGGCAGATATTGTCATACGCCCTGCTCTGGTGAGGGGCGAGGAGGACGTTGCAGTTGCGGTGGCCGTCGTAGTGGTACTTCCCTTCTTCCGGAAAAAACTCCACAGTGAAGAGGAACCCCGCAGGGTCCTTCTCCTTGATGACCCTGATGATCTCCGGGTATTCCATGGCGCAGGCAAAGCAGTTGGCCTCGCGGCCGAGCTTGCTCGGCGAGTGGGCGTCGGAGTTGGAGATAAGGGTGAGGTTATCAAGGGCGCTCCAGCGCCAGTTCATCTCCGGATCAGATGAAAGGCCGGTTTCAATGGCATGGATGTGCCGGGTTTGTTCCTCGAAGCACTCCTCCAGCGAATCGAAACCGGAGCTGGCACCGAAGACCGAGAACCACGGGGTCCAGGCGTGGGCCGGGACCAACAAGCACTCCTCAGATATGTCGAGGATCATCTTGACGAGATCTTTAACGGGAAAGCTGAAGATCGGGCGGCCGTCCGAGCCGAGCTTCCCCAGCTTGGTGAGTGCGTTGTTGATTTGCTCGACCACTTCGATGCTCGGGGCGAAAATCAGGGTGTGGGTGCGACGGTTGGTCCTTTTCCCCTGGGCGAACATGTTGCTCACCTCGGTGCAGAGGATAAAGCGGGTCTCTTTTACCCCCTCCTTGAGGCGATAGATGCCTGTCCCCGTCTCTTCGAGCTTGGTCTTGATCTCCGAGAAGTAGACAGGATGGGTGAAGTCCCCCGTGGCCACGAGCTTAATCCCCTTGAGCTTCCCCCATGAGTCCAGGGCCTCCAGGCCCATCTCCTTGCTCGTGGCCCTGCTGTGCTTCGAGTGCACGTGCAGGTCGGCGATAAACTGGGTCACAGCAAGAACTCCTCCTCCAGATCCACCCCCTCGGCCTTGACGACCCGCCAGTGCCTTCCTTCCTTAATCAGGGTGAAGACCACGCGGCTCGGGGTCTCGGCATTCCCGACGATGTAGCCGACATCCTCCCCCCACTGGGCCGTGACCCAGGTGAGGAGGGCGGCCTGCCCCAGCCCGGGTTCTAAGATCTCTACCTCCATCCATTCCACATAGATGGTGATGTCGTCGAACTGCGCGTAGAGACGCTTTAAGATGGCGGCAATGGCCATTTTGTTCATGCCGTAGTCGTCTTGATAGTCGCGGGACACATGTTTGAGGGCCCCTTCGAAGTCTTCCTGTTCGATGGCTGCTTTGCCTTTATAGATCACCTTTTTGATCCGCGCCTCATCGGAGATGAGGAGGTACTTGATCAGGACAAAGGCAGCCACAGCCGCCATGATTATGAGAACTGTTTTTCCCTTGCTGCCTAAGGTCATCCCTTTTTCCCCTTCCACCATTTTTTAAGCCGCTCGCGGATCGCCCCCTCATTTCCCCGCCCGGTCGGCTTATAAAATCGATGCTTTTTTAAAGACTTGGGGAGGTACTCCTCCTCGACGAAGGCATCGGGGAAGTCATGCGGGTAGCGGTATCCGTCGCTGTACCCCATTTCCTCCATCAATTTGGTAGGGGCGTTGCGCAGGTGCATGGGAACCGGCAGCGTGCCGGTCTCCTTGATGGCCTTGCGCACCCCCCCATAGGCCGTATAGAGGGCGTTGCTCTTGGGGGCGGTGGCCAGGTGGACCGCGGCCTGGGCCAGGGCCAACTCCCCTTCGGGCTGGCCGATGAAGTGAAAGGCCTGCATGGCCGCTACCGCCACCACCAAAGCCTGGGGGTCGGCATTGCCCACATCCTCGGAGGCGAAGCGGATGAGCCGGCGGGCGATATAGAGGGGGTCCTCACCCCCCGCGATCATCCTCCCGAGCCAGTAGAGGGCGGCATCGGGATCGCTCCCCCGCATGCTCTTGTGCAGGGCCGAGATGAGGTTGTAGTGTTCCTCACCGTCCTTGTCGTAGAGGATGCGCTTCTGCACGGCCTCCTCGGCCGCCTCGCGGGTGATCGTCCGGTGCCCGTCCTCCGCAGGGGGGGTGGTCATGACCGCCAGCTCCAGGGCGTTGAGCGCTGCCCGGGCGTCGCCGTCAGCCAGTGTGGCGAGGAGTTTGAGGACATCATCGTCTATTGTTACCTTCTGTTTGCCAAGACCGCGCTCGTTGTCTTCGAGGGCGCGGCGCAAGATGATCGTCAGCTCCTCCGGGCCCAGGGGCTGGAGCGTGAAGACCTGCGTGCGGGAAAGGAGGGGCGAGATCACCTCAAAGGACGGGTTCTGGGTGGTGGCGCCGATGAGGGCGATGGTCCCCTTTTCGACATGGGGGAGGAAGGCGTCTTGCTGGGCCTTGTTGAAGCGGTGGATCTCGTCCACAAAGAGGATGGTCTTTTTATGGTGGTACTGCTGCTGCCCCTCGGCCTCCTTGATCACTTCCCTGATCTCCTTGACCCCGGAGAGGACCGCGCTGAAGGAGAAGAAGTGGGCCCCGGTCCTGCGGGCGATGATCTGGGCCAGGGTGGTCTTGCCCGTTCCGGGCGGGCCCCAGAGGATCAACGAGAAGAGCTCACCCGTCTCGATGGCCTTGCGCAGGACCCGGTCTTTACCCAGGATATGCTCCTGCCCGACGAACTCATCGAGTTCTTTTGGCCGCATCCGGTCGGCCAGCGGGGCGGTATCGGACTGAAACTCTCTGGCCTTTTCGGCAAACAGTTCCATGATCTCTTCCCTGACGTGCCCCCTGTCTTATTTGGAGGTATAAAAGCTGTTCAACCGCTTCATGGCCTTGACCTTTTCCGTGTTGCCGACCCGGGCGGCCCAGATGGCCTTTTTGAGGAAGTCGATGGAGCGATCGTAGGTCGAGCAATCGACGGGGTACGGATGGCCGTCCTTCCCCCCGTGGGCAAAGCTGAAACGGGCCGGGTCGCGAAAGCTCGGTCCCTCCCCGTAGATGAGCTCCCCCATCAGGCTCAGGGCCCTGATGGTCTTGGCCCCCACCCCCGCTGTACCGAGGACGCTTTCGAAGTCCTGCGGTTCCTTTTCGTACGTCTTGAGCAGTATCTTGTGCAGGCGGGCGCTGTTGAGATCTGCAGGGGTGATGTGGTGGCGTTCGGGGAGCTCCAGTGTGGCGATCTTTTGGGCCTCGGCCAGTATTTTGGCCGGTTCCTCCCTGAAGAGCGCAGCAATGGCAGCACGGTTGGCCCCGCTCTCTGAGGCGACCATGTTGAAAGCCTGCCCCCGGGCGTCGCAGCAGATCGCCTCATGAGGCTCACAACAAAAATCCTCCACCCCGTCACCGAGCCAGTGGTATCTGCGGGCGTAGCGGGTTGCGGGATTCATCCCCTGCTGAACCACGCACCATGCCCCCTGTTTGGAGAAGAAGAAGGCATGATGGTAAAGCTGGTAGTCATCCTGCAGGGCGCTGCTGTCGACCTTTGCGGACATCCGGCTGGCATAGACGAGTATGTCGGGGTCGGCGGCGATGTGATTGCAGTGTTCCTCTATCTCCTGGGGGGTTCTGCGAGAGACCCTGCCTTTTCCACCGGCCACGAAGACCCCGGTCTCCCCTTCGAGGCCGCGCAGTCCCTCCTTGAGGGCACCGCAGACCGTGGTGGTGAGGCCGCTGCTGTGCCAGTCGAAGCCGAGCAGACACCCGAAGGCCTGAAACCAGAAGGGGTCTGACAGGCGGTGCAGAACCTCCTCCGGGCCGAACTCGGCAACCAGGACGCGCGTGAGCTCGCGGGCCAGCCGGGTCATCCGCTCGAAGAGCCACGCAGGGGCCTTCCCCCCATGCAGGGGGAGATTGACGATCCCGCTCCGCATCCACTTATCCAATTGCTCGATTACTCGATCACCTTGTAGACCGCGTCGCCCTTTCTCACCCGGTCCTTTACCTTGATCCCCACATCCTCCCCCACCTTTGCCTCCTCCACAGGATTGAGGTCTATCTGCATGGAGGCCACCTTCTCGCTGAAGTCCGTGGTGTGCCCCTTGATGTGGATGGTGTCACCCACCTTGAGGCCTTCTTCTTCTACCCGGAAGGCGACGACCCCGATCTTGGCAAAGTAGTCAAGAACCGTACCGATCCGCTTCTCATCCATCTCACTCCCTCCTTCATGTTATAGATTACCCCCTGTATGTGAGCACGTTGCTGTGGACATGTCAATGGATTTCCCCCCGGTGGCGGTCGATATGAGGCGGAGCTTCATCCGCACCTGCAGGAACGTCAGCACATCCGCCACCTCGATCGTATCAATACTCCCCTCCTTCTGCAGATAGAATGCCCTGTTGCCACGGGGGGCCCAGAGGGCGGGGTCAGTAGGGCCGAACAGGGCGAGCGTCAATACCCCGAGGGCCGCTGCCAGGTGGGAGCAGCCGGAGTCGTTGCCGATAAAGAGGGAGGCGTGGCTCAGCAGGGCCGCCAGTGTAGTTATCGGCACGTCATGCACGACCAGATAAGGGGTTTCCCCCAGATCTGCGACGACCTCTTGTACCACCTCCTCATCGGCAGGACCCTGGATGATGAGGAGCTTTGCTGATCCGCGGGCCAGGGTCCTCCCCAGGGTGGCAAAGCGATGCGGGGGCCAGACCTTGGTACGACCCCCTGCCCCGGGGTGGAGGGCGATGATTTCATGCAATCCCCAGCCTCTCTCGCGAAAGAATACCTCGGCCTCTTCCTTTGCTTTATCCATTAGGAACAACTCGGGGGGTGAGGATACGGCGGTGATCCCCAAAGCCTTCAAAGAAGAGAGGTGGTGGTCTATGAGGTGTTGCCTCTGCGCTGGAAAGGGGGGGAGGATAAAGGTTTTTTGTATGCCCACGCGGCTCCCCCCCCGGCGGAGATTCTGAGCAAGGGTAGCTGATCGGCCGAAGTAGAAGGCCGCATCAAAGGCGCGAAGATAGGCCTGCAATGCTTCAGGGAGGGGGGCATCTTCCTGAAATAAGAGGGCCATCTGTGCCCTGTTGATATCGGTGATGGCATCGGCGTAGGGGGGACCAAAGACCAGGGGGAGGATCCAGGGGTGGCCCATGATCTCCAACCACGTTGGTTGGAGGTATTCCCGCAGGGCCCTGATAGCAGGCACCGCGAGGATAAAATCACCCAAGGCCCCTTGGTGGATGCAGAGGATCCTGCCTCC
>CAYWLI010000129.1:0-5871 GCA_964459135.1 uncultured Thermodesulfobacteriota bacterium
AACATCTTTACAACCCCTTTTAAAGACCATATAATAAATGCTCTTGAGCTAATTTTTTATCTCTGAGTGAATTATGCCTAGACATTCAATAAAGACAGGACTGAGCTTTGGCCTAACCTCCGCCATTATAACGACCCTCGGACTAATGGTGGGCCTGCACTCCGGCACCAAATCAAAGCTCGTAGTGATCGGCGGTATTCTGATCATCGCCATTGCCGACGCCTTCTCCGACGCCCTGGGTATTCACATCTCTGAGGAATCGGAGAACAAGCACACTACAAAAGAGATATGGGAATCAACCATCGCAACCTTTCTTGCAAAATTCATCTTTTCATCTACATTTATCATACCTCTGCTTCTATTCCCGCTCAACACGGCAATTGTCGTCAGCATCTTGTACGGACTGATATTGTTAAGCCTCTTTAGTCTTTTCATGGCAAGGGAGCAAGGGGAGAAATCGTGGAAGGTCATTGCAGAGCACCTCGTGATTGCAGTGATCGTTATTATTTTAACGCACTATGTCGGCGAGTGGATCGGGGAAATCTGTAACCAGTAAGCTGAGGGGAAAAAACGTAAGAACGTAAAAGAGAAGGAGGAAAATCATGGACAAGAAAGCATTAATAGATCTTATGAATAGAGATCTAGGAGACGAGCATGCCGCCACCTTACGCTACATCATCCACGGCTACCTGGAGGGGGAGGACACACCCATCGGGGCAAGCCTCCTCTCCCGCGCAAGGGAGGAAATGTGGCACATGCACTGGCTGGGCATGGCCATCGGCCAGTTGGGCGGGGAACCCAACCTAAGCCCTGCACCGTATCCCTATGATCCCACCAACCGGGCGACGATATTCAAGTCCTATGTCGAATACGAAGAAAAGCTGATTCCGCATTACAATGGCGAGGCGGACAAGGTGGATGATCCCCACATCAAGCGCGTCCTGCTGAGGGAGGCTTGGGAGTCCGCCATCCATGCCAGAAAGTTCCAGCGGCTACATGACAAGTTGAAACCGGAAGAGGCAAAGGGTGCGCCCGGAGGAGAGGCTGAACTGCCCAAGGAGTTTTTGGAGGCCCTGCAGAACGAGATCGCTGCCAAATATACGGAGATGCTCCAGCACATCCGGTATTCCTGGGTCTTTCAGCAAAAGGGAAATCTCGGATGGCAGCTCATGGATCAGGCCATGGAGAAGATGAAGCACCTGGCCCACTTTGCCGAGGATGTGGCGGGAAATGGCCTGGACCCCCGATTCAAGGCGGGAAAGATCGACATGAGCACGGCTATTGGCCAGGCCTTGCAGAAGGCCTTGGAGGATGTGCAGGGCGGGCTCGCGCGGCACCAGAAATTACAAAAAGACAGCGAGGCGCAAAAACATGGGGGGTTCGTCATCAACCTCGACCTTACGGTACAGCAGGAGGATTACCAGGCAGCAGAGATCGGGGACTGGAAAAAAAGCACGTAGCAACGCGCGCAAACTGATTTTACGGGAGGAAAGAAACGAGACGTCTCCTCTCATGTACTAAGATTCTGAGGTGCTCTCTGTTTCGAAGTCGGAGGATTACATGGACATGACATTGCAAGAACAGTTTGTTGAACGATGGCAGAAATTTTTTGGAAGCGCAGAACTCCCTATCTGTTTTTATTACGCCGATCAGGAGGGTCGTGCCGACATGGCAAAGCCTGCCGGGGGACGTCAGTGTTTCATCGGCGCCCTTGCTAAGATTCGCAAGGGGCAATCGTTGTGTTTCGACGCCAAGTCCATAGGATGCTTTGGGGGGAAGCGATATGTCGGTTTTACCGAGAGGCTCATGCCGCGGTTCGAATATTTTCTCTCGTGCGGCATCCCCGGGAGGCTCGAGGGGGAGCGCTATAAAAAATCTCCTGAATTAGTGAAGGAGGCGATGAAGTACATGCCTGCGTTTAAGGCACCGGCGCGTTTTATCGTCTTCAAGAGATGGGATATGCTTGAGGAGTCGGACGAGCCAGCAGTCGTCATCTTCTTTGCGAAGGCTGACGAGCTCTCCGGCCTTTTCACCCTGGCGAACTACGACGAGGTCGAGGAGAACGGCGTTATCGCACCCTTTGGTGCCGGCTGCAGCACCATCGTTATGTATCCCTACCTCGAACGCGACGCTGACCGCCCCCGCGCCGTCTTGGGGATGTTTGACGTCTCAGCCAGGCCCTTTGTCCCCAAGGAGATGCTCACCTTGGCGGTGCCCATGAATAAGTTTGAACGAATGATCGAAAATATGGAAGAAAGCTTCCTCATCACACCTACGTGGGATAAGGTAAGAAAAAGAATATCTAGACCTTGATCACCTGAAGGTATCGAACCGCTCACCCACAAACAATGAGAATACCATCAACCCCCTCTTCCGTTGGCGGGGCGTAAGGTCCCAACTATGCAAGGACGGGGAAAGGAGACAGAGGGGTTGTGTTCAAACCAAAAAGCCGGGAACATTTGGGGGGTTCCTTTGTCTAATAGGAGCAGAACACACACAATGGAGGTGGAACCATGAAAAAGTTCATTTTTATCATCGGCCTTCTCATCCTTATCCTCCCCTTCAGCGCTTCGTATGGAGCTGAGGAGGAGAAAGTCCTCTCCCCCTATTTCTTCGTCCAGAGTGAGGACCCAACCATCGATCCCTTCCCTCTCTTAGAGACTAAGGCTAAAGTGGATGTCGCCGGGGTGATCGCAGCAATAGAGCTCACCCAGGTCTATAAGAACGAAGGAAAGCGGACCATCGAGGCGGTTTATGTGTTCCCCCTGGGGACCAAATCCGCCATCCATGCCATGAGGATGAAGGTAGGTAACAGGATCATCGAGGCGAAGATAGAAGAGCGGGCAGCTGCCAAGCGGATCTATGAGCAGGCAAAAGAGGAAGGCAAGGTCGCTTCTCTTCTTGAGCAGGAAAGGCCTAATGTCTTCCAGATGAAGGTGGCCAACATCATGCCCGGTGATCGCATCGAGGTGCGGGTCAATTACACCGAGCTCCTGGTCCCTGAAAAAGGGACCTATGAATTCGTTTTCCCCACGGTGGTGGGACCGCGTTACAGCGACAAGAAAGAGGGGGATGCAAAAGACCACGACAGGTGGCTCAAGACCCCTTATCTGCACGAAGGGCAAGACCCCCCCTATGCATTTGACATCACTGCTACTCTCAGGACAGGTATTCCCCTGAGCAGCGTATGGGTCCCTTCTCATAAGGTAACAGTAGAAAAGGAGCGGGATAGGGCGGAGATCAAGCTATCCCCTGACGATAAAAAGGGAGGCAACAAAGATTTTATACTGCTCTATACGCTTCAGGGAGAAAGAATCCAAACCGGTCTCCTCCTCTACCCTGGCGAAGAGGAAAACTTCTTCCTCCTGATGCTGCAACCCCCCAAAAAGGTTACACCCAACTCCATTCCACCCCGGGAATATGTATTTATCGTCGATGTCTCCGGCTCTATGAACGGCTTCCCTTTGGAGGTCTCCAAGACCTTGATCAAGGGGATCATCCAGAACCTGCGGAGAAAAGACTACTTCAATATCCTCTTCTTTGCCGGTGGGTCCGAGGTCCTCTCACCTCATCCCCTTCGTGCCACCCAGGAGAACAAGCGCAAGGCGATCGTTATGCTGGAAGGGAAGCAAGGGGGTGGAGGGACACAGATTCTGCCTGCGCTCCAACAGGCACTGTCCTTAGACAAAAAGGAAGGACTCTCGCGCATCATCGTGATTGCTACTGATGGCTATGTCGCGGTGGAGAAGGAGGCCTTTGACCTGATCAGGGAAAATCTGAACGAGGCGAACTTCTTCGCCTTCGGCATAGGTTCAAGTGTCAATCGCTACCTCATCGAAGGGATGGCCAGGGCAGGAAGGGGCGAACCCTTTGTGGTCACGAGTCAAGGGGAGGCATCCCAGGCAGCGGAACAATTTGCCGAGTATATCAAGTCCCCCCTCCTCACCGATATCGAGATTGCCTTGCAGGGATTTGACGCCTATGATGTCGAGCCCCCTACCCTTCCCGATCTCTTTGCCCAACGCCCCCTCATCCTCTTTGGGAAATATAGAGATGCCAGCGGGAAGATCATAGTAAAGGGAAAAACGGTCTGGGGCGACTATAAACAAGTGATTCCGGTAATCCCACAGTTTGTGGATGAGCATAACGAAGCCCTCCGATACCTCTGGGCCAGGGAAAGAATAGCCCGCCTTGATGATTATGGCAAGGTGGGGGTAGATGTAAAGGAAGAAGTGACTGAGCTCGGCCTCCGATACCATCTTATGACCCAATATACCTCCTTTGTCGCCGTTGACACCATAGTTCGTGATACCGGAGAGGTCGTGACAGTCAAACAGCCCCTGCCGTTACCTGAAGGGGTGAGCGATTACGCAGTGGGCGGCAATGGCCGGACCAAGCTCGCCGCACCCATGGCTTCTATTGCGAAAGGTGCGGTGATGCACGAGTTGGCTGATTACGCTGCCTCGGAAGAGAAAATGGCCTCCCCCCACATCTACCTCATGGGGGCAAAGCTTTTCTCCGGCCTTACGATGGGAGATGTCGACAAGGCGCTCTCATACGTAAAAGGGGATTTGGAGCAGCTGTTTCAGAAATGGGGCCTCACTAAGGCACTGGTGATTTTGACAGTTAAGCAGGGAAAGATAAGAGATATTCAGGTAAAAAGCTACCAAGGAAAAGGGTATAAGAAAAATGCCCTCAAGAAGTTGCTGCAAAAGATCACCTTCGCTTCCTCAGTAAATGGCACTATAGAACTGGAACTCATGTACATGTAACAAACCAATCAACAGTCAAAAAGAGGCACAGAGGCACATAACCTCTGTGCCTCTTCCCTCCTGGTTCGCTGTCCTTCCAAAGTATTCTATGCTAGAATAAAAACCAGAATAGCTGTCAATTGATTGAGAGAGGGGGAATCGAGATGAACGGGCTCAAAAAGATCGTGTCGCTGGCTGCAATTGTGGTGTTTTTCATATGTCTCTATGCCTTTATGCTTACCAATGGGGCCTTTTCAGGCAGGTTTGACAACGATCCTATTGGCTGGTACATGCTGGCAAAAGGGATATTCTGCTCCCTCACCCTCTATCTCTTGGTCCGGGTGCTGGAATTTCTGGTGGGTGTGAGAGAATCCAGTTAGATTCGCGAATAATCATTCTTGTTTGCACAATATAAGGAAACTGCAAAAAAGGGGGCAAAAACATGGCGCACAAGGAACACACGATACTCGACACCATGAAAAAGGCCGGCAAGCCCCTGAGACCAGGAGATGTCACCAAAATGACCGGCATAGACAGCAAGGAGGTCTCCACAATTATCAGTGAGCTGAAAAAGAGGGGGAAGGTCTCTTCGCCAAAACGATGTTTCTACGCACCTGTCGAAGAATAGTGCAACCGCTCGTCCCAGGCCAGGAGCTCCCCTGATGGAACCCCATACACACCACGGACCCGGACAAGAAAGACCAGTAGGTGGTTATCAGGGACCTCTCTTTATTGCCCTCGGGATCACCTTTGTTGTAATGATCGCCGAGTTTGTGGGTGGTCTGCTGGCGAACAGCCTCGCGCTGCTGAGCGACGCCGCCCACATGCTGGCCGACGTCCTCGCCCTGCTCCTGAGCATCGTGGCGTTCAGGTTTTCTTCCAGACCGCCCACGAGCAGAACTACCTTTGGCTTCTACCGCCTGGAGATCTTCGCCGCTCAGATCAATGGGGGCATTTTAGTCTTTCTGTCCCTCTTCATCTTTTATGAGGCCTACCACCGCTTATTACAGCCTGAACCGATCAAGAGCCTGCTCATGATGATCATTGCCGGTGTGGGCCTGCTGGCCAATGCGGCGAGCGCCTTCGTACTTCAAAAGTCGAGCAGGAAGAATATCAACGT
>CAYWLI010000130.1:0-5865 GCA_964459135.1 uncultured Thermodesulfobacteriota bacterium
ATGGTAAAGGTCATTGTTGTGCCCTTCCCGGGCTCAGATTCACACCAGATGCGCCCATTGTGGCGACGCACCAGGGTCTGTACGTAGGCCAGGCCCATGCCCTCGCCCTGCGTATCCTCCTTGCCGGCCCGGCGGAAGGGCGCAAAGACCTTGTGCATGTCCTCCTCGGCAATCCCACGCCCGTTGTCGCGGATGCGGAAAATCTGCTCACCGTTATTGGTCTGCGCGGTGACCTCGATCCGGCCGGTGCGTGAAGCATCGAGGTATTTAACGGCGTTGCCCAGGATATTGCCCAGGACCTGTTCCATCGCAGTCCGGTCGGCGACTACCTGGGGGAGGGATCCTATGGTTACTGTTGTGCCTCGCTCTTGGATCTGATGAGCCAGGTTCTCTAAACTCGTCTTGACCAGGGCATTCATATCGATGGGCTCGGACTTGAGCTCTCGCCGGCCCAAACGGGATAAGATCAAGACGGAGTTAATAAAGCTGTCCATGCGGGACACCGAATTGGTGATAAATTCCAGGGCCTCTGGCACATCCTCGTGCAGGGCCATGGCCACTGCCGATCGTTTGTCCTCGCTCAGGTGCGGCAAGGCTGTTTCCACAGTAGGGCCAATCACCTCCAGGGCGGAATGCAGTTCTGAGGTGTACCCTTTCAGGTTGACCAGGGGGACCCGCAGGTCGTGCGAGACGATATAGGCGAAATTCTTTACCTCCTCGTTGCTTTGCTCCATCTCGGCGGCATAGCGCTGCAACCGCTCCTCCATCTGCTTGCGCTCGGTGATGTCGGTAATTATGGCAAAGCTGCCCGTAAAATGACCGTCTGCATCGAAACTGGGGGTCGGCGTCAAAATGGTGTGGATCTTTCGTCCGTCCTTCCTGACCCAGGTAATCTCGTAAGGGGAAGGGTTTCGCATGCCTTTCCTTCGTTTTGCGAAAATTTCTTTCTGAGCCTTTCGAGTTTCCTCATCCTGAAAGTCAGTGGTAGGGCGTCCGATCATCTCGTCCATCGAGTATCCCAAGATCTTGCAATGCTGCTCGTTGGCGTAGGTGAGCACACCTTTTTCGTCTATGGAAGATAATCCAACCTTCATCGTCTCAACCAACGTGCGGTACCGTTCTTCGCTCAGACGCAGTTCCTCCTCTATCCGCTTGCGCCGCTTTACCTCTTTCCCGAGGGCATCACGTGAGACGGTTACCTTTTTTAAATCCTCTGTCATCTTGTTGAAGCTGGTGGCCAGCTCACCTATCTCGTCTTTCGATCGGACTTCTATCAGTGCATCAAATCTTCCCGTGCCGACCCTTTGGGTGGCGTCCCTCAGTGCAATGATGGGTCTGGTTATTCTCTTTGCGAGAAAGGTACCTATTATGATGGCCAAGGCAAAGCTGAGGATCATGGCCGCTATGGAGAATGCAGCCGTCATCAGGATAGTCTCGTATGCCTCCAGAATCGGCAATTCCACTACAACCGCCCAGTTGGGAGTGCCTAAGTGTACGTGAGTCGTGACAACAGAGGTGCCGAGAATGCCTTTTGATATCTCGGCCCTGCTTACATGGATGGATTCATGACCTTTTATAAATTCATCGACTTCTTCCAGATAATCCAAATTTTCTCTCTTCAATACACGGCCGATATCGCTAAAAGCGATGAGATATCCTTCCATATCCACCACGTAGGCGCAGCCGTTCCTGCCAATTTTAATGTGATCCATCAAATCCCACATGAACTTGAGATTCACCTCAGCGGCCAGGGCCCCGTGGAGATCACCGAATACATCGGCGAGGGGGAGGGCCACAATGACCATGGGTTCGGACGTGATCCCGTCGATGTAGACCGGGCTGATATACCCCTTACCTTGGCGTACCTGGGAGAATAGCTCCTCGCTGATCTGGTCTGTCAGACGGCCGGATACAATGCGGGACAATCGGGAGATATACAGCACCTCGTTCTGCCGAGCGTCGAACAATATCAACTGGCGAAAGGATGGTTCCTTTCCCAACAGCTTTTCCAGGGTGAGCCTGCGTCCTCCGGAGGTAGCCTTGGGCATCTCTTCGAAATAGATGGCTGAAGCCATTTCGTTGACTCTCTCATTGAGAAACCCCTTCACGGCATCGGCCGCCTTCTCGGCGATGAGCTGTTGCTGGATGTCGATGGCCCTCCGCTGGTTCTGGAAGCTGATATAGGCGTTCAGTCCGCTGAAGATGAAAATGACCAATGCGCCCACGGTAAAGAAGGCGAAGGCCAGAGTCGTAGCGAGGCTGTGGCCCCCCCTGTTTCTTTTTATTGGCAACCGCCACATCTTAGCGGATGACCTCCTCTGCCATGCTCAACAGGCCTTCCCTGGCGGTGAGCCCCAGTTCCTGGATGGCTCTGTAATTTAACTTCAGGTGACCTGGGGGAGTGACCACCATGATGGTCCCTGCCGGAGTCCCTTGAAGGATTTTGTCGGCGAGGGAAGCGGCCATCGTGCCCATCTCAACGTTATCAGGGACAAAACTGAACAGGGCCCCAAGATCTACCTCAAAGTCCAGGGCACCGCCGATGGGGATTTTATGCCCCTTCGCAAAGCCACTGATAATCTGCCACCCATCGGGGGACTGGGTAAGGATCTCGGGCATCATCAGGATGGCGTCTATATCTATCGAGGCCGATCGAACCCTCCTGCGGAGGGCAGCCTTGATGTGCCCCACATCCTTCACCGGCTCTTCCACCAACGTCAAACCCAAGGACGAAGCCGCCGGGCGCAACTCACTGAGGGCCGTAGGGATGGTGGAATAATCTGGATCATATAAGAGTAAGATTCGTCTCGCCTGGGGGACCAGTTCATGCAGGATCTCCAGGCGTTTCACCGTGAGCTCGGGCCCAGGGAAGCGGACGCCGGTGATGTTTCCGCCAGGGCTGGCCACGCTCTGCACCAGGTTATTGTCCTCGATGCCGGCCAAGGCGAAGACCACCGGGATATCTGTTCCGCGGGCCGCTGTCTTGGCCGCTAAGGCCGGGCCAGTGGGAAAGGCAAGGATCAAGTCGACCTTAGCTTGCACAAATTTCTCGGCCGCCCGCTTTTCACCCTCAGGGTCAGCGTTTAATTGTTGCACGTCATAGACGATGTTCTCACCTTCAAGGTAGCCCAATGCCGCCATTTTGGCCTTAAAGCCATCTGCTATGGTAACAAAACCTTCTGCGCCCGAGATAATACCCACCTGATACACCTTCCCCTCGTGTGCTTTTCTGCTGCAACCGTTTACCACCATCCAAACCACCACTAACAGAGCTAAGACCAAGAAGCCCCTACTCAGTTTCGTATGTTTGCGTAAAGCCATGTAATCACCCTTTCTCATACCTTTACCTTACTCACTCACCTCATTCACCTCGCGGGGTTCCTCGCTGTACCGCGCCCTGCGATATTTTTAACGAATTATCTCATCCGCTCTCGCCAATAACCCCTCGGTCACATTGAGCCCAAATTCTTTGGCCACCGTGTAATTTATCTGAAAAAAATTGTCGGCTGAGACAACGGGGATCTCTCCAGCGGGAGTCCCGTGAAGGATTTTGTCAGCCAGAGGCGCCGCCTGTTTGCCAGCATTGACAATGTCCACATTTACACCAAAAATAGACCCATAGCCCTTCACCGATATTAAGGCACCACCAATAGGCACCTTGTGTTCCGCCGCAAACCGACCCATAACGAGAAAGGCATCAGGTGTCACAGCAAGAGGCTCTGCTATAAACAGTATGGCATCCATGCCGATATCGCCTGATGCATCTCGTGCATCCAGTTCAGCCTGAAGCTCTGCCGCATCGTCGGCGGGAAATTCCACCAACGTTACACCCGCAGACGCAGCCACCGGACGTAATGCCTCTATCTGGCTGACTACAATCGGGTACCCTCGCTGATAGGGTATCCACATTCTTTTGGCCTGCGGCACCAACTCAAGCATGATCTCAAAGCGCTTGATCGCAATGTCCGGCCCGGGGTAGCGAACACCGGTTACATTGCCTCCGGGTTCGCGTATACTCTCAACCAGACCGGTGTCTTCTATGTTGGCAAAGTTAAAAAGCACCGGTATGTCTGTTCCTTGGGTGGCTTCCTTGGCAAACATGGATACCTCAGTGGGGCACGTAAAAATCAAGTCAACCTTATCTTCCACAAATTGCTTAAGAATCTGTTTTTCCCTTTCAGGCTCAAAGTTCGTTCGCTGTATGTCATAAAGGATGTTTTTTCCCTCAAGGTAGCCCAACTCACTCATTCCGGCCTTAAAACCATCCGGTAAGTCGGCGATATAATCGAGCCCGCACAGAATACCCACTCGATACATTTCCCCTTTCTGTTCACCGCAACCGCACAAAAACATACAAACCACTATTACTAGGGTAAGAACTAGCATTTGTTGCTTAGATTTAAAGTGTTTATGTAGATCCATTTTAAATTTCTCCTCTTTTTACATTCGCCCGGCGCAGGTTCTTCTCGATCAAGCGGGCATGGCCTGGGTCATCCTCCACCAATAAAATGGTTACCTTATCGATCTGAGACATGCTCTCCCCTTTCTGCTCGGTGCTGCGAGATGGTAAAGGTAAACGTCGTGCCCTTCCCGAGCTCAGATTCACACCAGATGCGTCCATCCTGGCGGCGCACCAGGGTCTGTACATAGGCCAGGCCCATGCCCTCACCCGGGGTATCCTGCTTGCCGGCCCGGCGGAAGGGCGCAAAGACCTTGTGCATATCCTCCTCGGCAATACCACGCCCGTTGTCGCTGATGCAGAAAAGTTGTTCACCGTTATTGGTCTGCGCGGTGACCTCGATTTGGCCGGAGCGCTCAGGGTCGAGGTATTTGACGGCGTTGCCCAGGACATTGCCCACGATCTGCTCCATCGCAGTCCGATCGGCGACTACCTCAGGGAGGGATCCGACGGTTACCTTAGTCCCTCTCTCTTGGATCTGATGAGACAGGGTCTCCAGGCTCGTCTGGACCAGGGTGTTCATGTCGATGGGCTCGGACTTGAGCTCTCGCCGGCCCAAACGGGATAAGATCAAGACGGAGTTAATAAAGCTGTCCATGCGGGACACCGAATTGGTGATAAATTCCAGGGCCTCGGGCACATCCTCGTGCAGGGCTATGGCCACTGCTGATCGTTTTTCCTCATTGAGGTGCGGCAAGGCTGTTTCCATGGTGGGGCCGATTACCTCCAAGGCGGAACTCAGTTCTGAGGTATACCCCTTCAGGTTGACCAAGGGGACCCGCAGGTCGTGCGAGACGATATAGGCGAAATTTTTCACCTCCTCGTTGCTTTGCTCCAGCTCGGCAGCATAGCGCTGCAACTGCTCCTCCGCCCGCTTGCGCTCGGTGATGTCGGTGATAAAGTCATAGCTGCCTTTGTATCGACCATCTGTATCGAGAATGGGCGTCGGTGACAGAATCGTTGGGGCCTTACTTCCGTCCTTCTTGGTCCAGGTAATTTCATACGATTCACGTGAGCCTTCCCTTCGTTTGGCTAACTGTTCTTTCAAGATTTGCAGATTTTTCTCATCGAGAAAATCGAAGATATAACGTCCCATGATCTCTTTCAACGAATATCCCCATATCTCGCCCCATCTGTCATTGACATAGGTGATCACCCCTTTTTCGTCCATGGCACTCACGCCAACCTTCGTCGTCTCAACCAACGTGCGGAACCGACTCTCACTCTCCCGCAGTTCCTCCTCCATCTGCTTGCGCTCGGTGATGTCACTGTAGATGGCCAGGATTCGATTGGAGGCAAAGCCCCCCGCCTGCATTACATGGCGGGTGGAACCGTCTTTGCACGTGACGGCCACTTCTATGGGCGCAGCTTCTTTGCCTTGCTTCTGTGCCTCGGTAAGCAAGCCG
>CAYWLI010000131.1:0-2563 GCA_964459135.1 uncultured Thermodesulfobacteriota bacterium
GTGTCGATGAAGATTCCAAAGACATTGTAGAGTTGGCACTGCGCTTTGTCAACAAACCGCTCGGAGCAAAACCATGGTTGACTTCAGTCAACAGTTTGGGCACAATAGCAAAGGAAGTGGATAGGTCACTGGTGGGCCTCCTGGACTTCAAATCCAGTGGCGGGTGTAGTGCATCCGCGGCGGGTTCGATCCCCGTGCACTTCCGCCAATTTATATATAGACAGGTTATATAAACAGAAAGGAGAACGCCATGTTCGGCATCGGCATGCCAGAGCTACTCGTCATCCTCGGTATCGCCATCCTGGTATTTGGGGCCACCCGGCTTCCTGAGATCGGATCAGGCATTGGCAAGGCCATCAGGAACTTCAAGAAATCGATCAAAGAATCCCCGGAGATCGACGTCACGCCGCAAGAAGAAGACAAAAAGATAAAATCCAAGAAAACCAAGGAGCAGTGAGACAGGAGGCCATCTATCTGGGATTAGGTTCAAACATCGGCGACAAGGTAGCCAATTGTCTGCTGGCCCTTGAGGAGATATCCGCCTCGGATCACAATAATCTACACGCCGTTTCCTCCCTCTATAAAACAGAACCCATCGGTTATCAGGAACAGGACTGGTTCATCAATTGTGTGGCAGAGGTGTCCACGACTCTTCCCCCCCATCCCCTCCATGCCTTTTTGCAGGGGATCGAGAAGCGTATGGGAAGGGAAAAGACCGTTCCGATGGGCCCGCGGATCATCGACCTTGATATACTCTTCTATGGAAACGAGATCGTTGATGAGGCGGATCTGACCATCCCCCATCCCCGTCTGCATGAGCGGGGTTTTGTCCTGGTCCCTTTGGCTGAGCTCGCCCCTGATCTGCTGCATCCGGTCTTACAAAAGACCGTCAGGGAGCTTCTCAAAAAGAGCGACAAAAAAGGCGTGGAGCTGTATGCCAGCCCCCCTCCCACCCCCTCCAACAGACCCATTGACAAAGAAGGATTCCAATAAAGCCATGTGGACCTTTTTCTTTATCGGTATGTACGGAACAATGGTCGCCTATCTCCCTGCGTGGTGTGTATCGCTGCTCTGTGCCTTGTTAGCGAGCGTCGCCCGCTTGACCTCCTTGAAATCACGGGTAGAGCGAGGGATGAGACGATTCCCTGGGCAACTGGATGATGATGTAGAAGATTTGACTCGGAGACACATCCGCTTTCTCGTCGATGTGTTTCACAACATGCTCTATCTCAGCTATCACCACCAGCCAACGCGCAGAGTGCGCGCCACGGTGAAACGTGAGGGCGAAGCATATCTCTCTGAGGCCCTGAAGAATAAAAGAGGAGCTATCCTCTGCTCCCTCCATCTGGGTAACTTCTTTGCGTCCATAGCCTACCTTGCTACAATCTATCCTGTCAATTTGGTCGTGAGGGGTGAAAGCAATCCCCGCTGGGAGGCCTTCGGCATGAGGATGAGGCAGAAAACAGGGATCAAAACCATTTACAGTGAGGGAGGGGCGTTAAAAATCAAAGCGCGGCTCAAACAGGGGGAACTCGTCGTTTTTGTCATCGATCAATATATCCTCCCCTTCTTTTACGGCCCGGATCATCCCTTGCGCGAGGTCGTCCCCCGCGTAGCTCAGCTGTCCGGTGCTCCGGTTATCCCCTTCTTTACGCTGCACGATAAGGGACACACCATCGTACGATTTCTCCCCCCCCTCGCGGAGGTCTCCCCATCAGGGCTGGAGGATATAATCATGCAGAGGATCAGGGAAAACCCCCATCTCTGGTTTTGGTGGCGGCGGTTGGGCAAGATCAAAAGAAGCCAGCGAAAACCATAACGGCAAGGAGTGTGCGTGACCGTGGCCATTGAGTTCATCAGAACGATCAGCGAGGGGAAAAAGATATATGGCATCCTCCACCTCCCCCGAAACCCCGCACCCCCCTGTGTAATCGCCTCCCATGGGCTGTTCAGCAGCAAGGAGAGTGAGAAGCTTGTGGAGATTGGTGAGTTTTTCTCCGCCCAAGGGATTGCGGTGATCAGGTACGATCATCAGGGGTGTGGTGAGAGCGAGGGGGACCTCAGCGCGACGACGGCCTCCTCCCGGATCAAGGATCTGGAGGCGGTATTCGAGCTGGCGGCCAACCATCCCCTGATAGGAGATCGTCTCGGTCTGCTCGGCAGCAGTATGGGAGGCTTTATTTCGACATTCAAGGCGTCAGCGGATTTCAGGGTGAAGGCCCTGGCCCTGTGGGCCACCCCCTCACACCTCGGAGACAAGAGAGATAAAGAGGATGAGGAAAATCCTCCCCTTGGGGAGGACCCCCTTGGGGAGGCGTTCTATCGGGATCTCGAACAATACGATGCCAGGCAGACCATCAAGAACGTGGGTAACAGTCTGATCCTGCATGGTGAGGCGGATGAACTGGTCCCCCTCTCCCAGGCCAAGGAGCTCTATCAATTGGCCCGTCCCCCCAAACACCTGGAGGTATTCCCTGGGGGGGATCACCGATTTACCGATCCTCAACACCGCCGGCAGGCCATCAGAATGAGCCTCGAGTGGTTTCAGAGATACTTGTAAGAA
>CAYWLI010000131.1:2663-5739 GCA_964459135.1 uncultured Thermodesulfobacteriota bacterium
TTATTCGCTCGTCTCCTCCTCCATGCCTGGCCCTTGGGTAGGAGTTGTCGGGGTACCCCCTTCTGTATTAACCCCTTGAGGGGGCTCAACCCCTGCAGCGGGTGCAGGTCCTTTCATGTCCCGGCAAAAATCATTGATCCCTGCCGCCGCCTCAAGACCATCAAAGCGGACAGTACCATTATTGTAGGCCATTTGAACCTCAATAACCAACTCTTTCATTTCCTTCTGGGTAATCACCTTATGCGGATCCTCATAGCTCCAATCCGCACCAGGGGCGATGCCCAAGGCCTGCAAATGGTTAAAACAGGCCCCACAGGTCAAATCCTCCCCCATCTTCAAGGTATTGATGAGGTTCTTGGCCACCTCACACTGGGTCACCGTTACCCCTTCACACGCCTTCACAGTAAGAAGTTCAGCGACCCCGCTTTGTTCCTCCTCAGCTGCACCATTCACTCCAGCGAAAGGCACCAAGCAACAAAGAAACAATACGAGAACCATCAATGCTTTATGCCATTGATCCAAGATCTTCATCCCCCTTTCTTGGACTTACCCCTTGACAACATATTATATGATTACAAAATGAGAGAGATTTGTCAAGAAAATTTTGCATAGCTTATTGGTATCGCCCTAAAAGCTCCTCGTTGGGCTCAATGGGGATCTTTGTCTTCATCGCGGCAAGCCATCCCTGCAGGAGTGCCCTCACCTTGAGACCGGAGAGCTGCGTGCGGTAGGTATCTCTTTCCTCAACATATGCATTTTCCTCCACCTTCTTGATGTCCCGCAGCTTGAACACAATATACGCATCGTTCACTTCGAGTATGTCGTCAGGCCAGGGGACTTCGAGGGACACGGTAGCAACCTCACTGCTCTGTTCGCCCAAGGGGCCTATGCCGGGGGGGGATGATGTAGTTCTTTTAAAAAATCCGGTCTCCTCCACCGTAAGGCCATTAGCCCGTAACACATCCCCAAACCCCTCACCTTTCTTCCAAGCTATGAGGAGATCCTGAGCAATGCCCTGTGCCATCCCTCGGGCCAATGAGGAGACAACAGCTCCCTGGACCTTCCCTCTCACCTCCTCCAGGGGAGGGATCTGAGGGGGTATCTTATCGACCACCTGGAGGACGAAATAGTCCTCCCCATCCTGGAAGGCCGAGGAGACTTCATTCGCATCCAAGGTGAAGGCGATCGAGGAAAAGCGCTCTCTGTCCCCTTCTCCTGCTCTCAAGGGGCCCTCCTCTTTTATTTCAAGTCCCTTCTCGGCAGCATAGGACTGCAACCCCCCTTCTTTTTTTGCCTGGTAGGCCGCATCCTCAGCATGGATGGCAGCAAGGTATTGTGCCTTTCCCTTCCTTACCTGAGAGATGATTTCATCCTCCACCTCATCGAGCCCCTTCATCTCTGCCTCTTGCACATCTTCCACCTTGAGGACATGGAAACCATAACTGGTCCTCACCACAGGGCTTATTGCGCCCTTGGGCAAGGAAAAAACCACCTCCCCCAAGGCGGGGTCCATCTCGCCCCGGGCAAAATACCCCAGATCCCCCCCCTCGGCAGCAGAGGGGTCATCGGAGTATTTGCGCGCCAAGGCAGCGAAATCCGTGTTACGGCGTGCCTCGGCACGGACCTGCTCCGCCTTCTTTTTAGCCTCTTCCACCGCATCAGGTCCTGCCTCTGGACCGACCCCAATGAGAATATGCCTCACCCGCACCCTTTGAGGCCGTTGGTACTGCTCGAGGTTCATATCATAATACTCTTGTACCTCTTGAGGCGAAACCGCTGCTTCCTGGAGGTACGCGTTGGGAGAAAAACGCAGATAGCGGACTGTTACGTATGCAGGGGTGCGGAATTCTTCTCCGTGTTCGGCATAATATCCATCCAAATCGGCCTGGGTGACGGTGACACGACCGGTAAAAGCGTGGGGTGAAATCTTCACAAAGCTCAGGTTGATCTGTTCGTTCTCAAGAAGATAGAGCTCTGCTGCCTCCTCTTCGGTGATGACCACGCCGGTGTCTGCGATGAGCGTCAGCATGCGCTGGTTTATCAAGTTCGTGTGAAGTTGCTCCTGAAATGTTGCTTCATCCAACCCCATATTACGTAAGGACATGCTATAGAGATTACTGTCAAATTTCCCATCTCGCTGAAAAGCGGGATATTGTAGAATGGCATCTCTCAACTCTTTCTCACTCACCCGAAATCCAAGCTCTTGAATACCCTGCCGGATAATTGCTGTATTGATCAATTGTTCGAGGGCCTGTTGCTTGATGTTCAGCCCCTTGAGGAGGTCAGGGGAAACCTGCTGACCGAAGATCCTCGTATAGTATGCGAACACCTCTTGGTACGTGCGATCGAACTGTGCCCTCGTAATATTCTCGCCGCCGACCTTGGCAATAATCGTCTCCTCTTTGTTCTTTATCCTCCCCATTCCCCACATGACAAAAACCACAATAATCAATACCAAAAGGATCTTGATAAACCACGAGGTAGCATGAGTCCTCATGTACTTCAGCATACGGAATCCTCCTCACAGGATAAGTCTATAAAAAATAGATGATCGCTTAATAAAAAGCAACTGTTTTTATCACACAAAGGAAGATGGGAGTGAAAAACACCTTTGTTTATCTTCAATCTGTGCTATCATATGAGGCAAAATTATTGATTGTACCTAAGACGTATTCGCCATGTCAAAACGCACAGCCTATGTGATCCATGCCATCGATAAATCCCTGGTGATCTCGGACCATCCTCCTTTTCCCTTTCCTGTCCTCGGCATTACCACGGTTGCCGCCCTCTTCCCCGAAGAGGAATGGGAGGTCGAGGTGGTGGATGAGGACCAAGAGCCGGTGGATCTGGATAGAAAGGCGGATATTGTGGGGATCTCTTCCCTCACCATGAATGCACCTCATGCCTATGAGTTGGCGGATCATTTTCGCTCCCGCTCGATCCCCGTGGTGATGGGTGGACTGCATGTCAGCAATGAACCGGAGGAGGCCCTGCAGCACTGCGATGCGGTGGTGCGCGGCGAGGCTGAGACGGTCATGCCGACGCTCTTAGCGGACCTCGCCGCGGGAACACTGAA
>CAYWLI010000132.1:0-4120 GCA_964459135.1 uncultured Thermodesulfobacteriota bacterium
TCCATATCCACCCCAGTTAAAGTACTGCGGTGTGGGGCGGAATACGGTCACCCGGCCATCCTTCTTTCTATCCATGGTGACATGGCTCACCCCTGTATAGATATATCCCAGCGTCTCACCTTTATAGTTGACGATGTTGAGGGCCCGGGGCTCAAAGGGTATATCCCACTCGCGACTGATGTATTGCCCATCCAGGCGATGGATGGCATAGATAACATCCTTATCGCTGAGGGGCTTTCCCCACAACGGGCTTGGGAGGTGATAATCGTCTTTGATATCGAACAGCAGCGCCGTGGGGATCTCCGTTGATGGCCCTGCAAAGTAGATGTCGAATCCCTGGAAGAACGCTTGATCAAAGGCCCGTATTTTAACAGTCACCTCCGGGTTTACCGAGAGGTTTTTTCCCAAACCCCATACAGGACTCAACGCAAAAACAATACCGGCCAAGAACAAAACGAAAACCGATGTCATTAACTTTTTCATCGCATCACCCCTTTGTGGATCTCCCGCTTGCGGGACCCCGCATTCCTTGATCTGTGTTGTGGAGCGGGGCTGTATTCCCCGATTTATGCAAAGCGGTGCGGGACTTTATCCTCGCCCCCTTCGGGCAAACATACACACCGCCCTACAAAAAAATGCCAAACAAGGAGTTTTCGAAGCGTTGTTAATCTTCTACTTGATGAATCGTATACACAGCGGATAACGGTATTTCTCACCTTCATTGACCTTCACCGCAGCAATGATCACCATGACCAAATCAAAGATCATCAAAGCAACGAAAATAACATAGCCAATCAAGATTAACGTAAGCAGGAGCGCAACAAAAGCATAGATGGTTACGGATATCTGAAAATTGAGGGACTCCTTGCCCTGGTCATCCACAAGGGGCGATTCCGCCTTCTTGATCAGCCAGATAATCAGTGGTGCAATAATGTTACCGAACGGAATGATATATCCGGCAAAGGCCCCGATATGACAAAACATCGCCCATGTCCGTGCATCCTTCTCATTCATTGCCGCCATAACAATATCTCCTTTCCCTATCAATTATTCTAGATGATGCTAATCCATTGCCCCCGCCGAATCATACTACCATCTCTTCTGTAGCATTTGCTATCCCTCTTTCAAGAAGCTATAGGTCTTTTTGCCCTTGCGTGATAGACGAAACAACTTTCCTGTGGTTATCCGAGATACGATATCCGCTTCTTTTATATGATGGTCGCTGAAGTATAGAATTCCTTTCGGTTTCAAGACTCGATGCAATTCTTTGAGCACTCCATCGGGGTCGCTCAAACTGTGAAAGATATCAAACAACAGAACAATATCTACGCTTTTGGCCGGCAATCCAGTTTTGCGATCTGACAAAATGGTTTCCACATTTTTCAGTTGTCGCTTCACAACGATGTGCTGAACCCTCTGAATTGCAACCGGATGGATGTCCAGGGCATAAATTCTCCCTGAAGTGCCTGCCAATGCTGCTGCAGCGATGACATAACCCCCTGGACCACAGCCATAATCGAGGACATGAAATCCTGGCTCTATCCCCACTTCTTGCAAGATATTCTTGCGAGATAGGAAGAAATCGCGCACAGTATAACCAAAAGACATGAATTTGAAATGAGCATTGGACATGGGTTTATCCATGGCTTGTTCCCCTCTAGGTTCTCATAAGAAAATGGGTCTACTCACTATTGAATATTTGCTCATTGACACGGCACAGCGGAAAAATTCGCAGCAATGCAGCTGACAAGGGATCCAATGTATGGATCTACCTTAGTTCAAAACTTACCCTGGCCCTGGCATTGACACTGATCTGACCGAGGGCAACGCTCTTGTCAGCCCCCCCGGAGCTACCGCCGCTATCTTGTATCACATTTGGGGCCATGCCCTTTTCGTACTGCTCTTCAACAATGGTGTAAGGCCTCCCTACTTTTTGCCCAAGCTCTTTAGCCATGCTCTTAGCCTTCTCCCTGGCAGCCTTCAGGGCCAGGGCACGCGCTTGATCGCGGTACTCGCGCAGTTTCGTCGTCCGAAATTGGACTCCATAGACATAGTTGGCACCGGCCTCGAGGACACTGTTAAGCAGATCGTCAAACTTCGATAGATTTTGCACGGTAAGAACAAGGGTCTTGCGCACACGATAACCAATGAAATCCTCCCCGTCGTTGTACCGAGGCTCAATATTGATGTGGTCTATTCGAACATGCCCCGATGCCACGCCGTCCTTTTTGGCCAGGTCAAGGACCCTCTTGACGCGCTCATCATTTGCCTGCTTGGCAATACCGAGGTCTCTATCCCACGTCTCCACCCCTATGGTCAGTATTGCTTGATTGGGAGAAACCTGGACCTCTGCCTCACCGGTGACCGTGATGAGGCGCGGCGTTGACTTTTCTAACGCCCAAAGGGGAGCAGCAAAGATCATGATACAAAAAAGAGCAAACCCAATGCTCCGTAAGGCTTTTCTCATCATCTCTTCCTCCTGTCCTCCGTACCTTTCAATATATAGTCTACCATAGTGCTCTTCCTTTTTTGCTACAATTTCTACCTAATGTCAAATTATTTTACTGAAATTAAAGGACAATGAGGGCACCTTCATTGACTTTTCGTGTTGATTATCTTATAACTTAAGTGTACATTTATTGCTTATTTTATGTTTTAAGGGGACATGTGTGTACACCACGATAGATACTTTCATCGACTATATGGCTTTGGAGCGGGGGGCGTCGCCCCATACGTGCCGGGCCTATCGAAAGGACCTGGAACTGTTCGCGGCCTTTTTGAGAGAAAAGGGGCTCCCGTCAGATGTGGCCACGATAGATCACCTAACGATCCGCCTCTACCTGGGGCACCTCTATCAGGGAAAGCGGATTAAGCGCACGTCGGTGGTGCGCAAGCTGGCTACCTTGCGGACATTCTTTAGGTATTTGAAGCGGGAGGGGATTATCGAAAAAAACCCCGCCAAGCTGGTGGCAACCCCCAAAGGGGGGAAAGATCTCCCTCATGCCCTCACGGTCGATGAGGCCTTCAGGCTCCTGGATGCCCCTGATGGACGTGAACCCTTAGGAAGCAGGGATCGGGCCATCTTGGAGCTCCTCTATTCCAGCGGGCTCAGGGTGGGAGAGCTCACCTCCCTTAACCTTGATGACCTAGACCTCGGAGGAGGCATGGTGCGGGTGATGGGCAAGGGGGGAAAAGAGAGGATAGTGCCCATCGGCTCCAAGGCCGTTGAGGCCTTGCAGTCATACCTCGCACGCAGGGGCGAGCTGCAGCCAAAGGGTGAAAGCGCCCCTCCCTACCTATTTCTCAATCATCGGGGGGGAAGGCTTACGCCCCGCAGTGTGGCCAGGATGATCACAACGTATCGGCTCCACAAAGGAATCGCGAAGGAGACCACCCCCCATACCTTTAGGCATTCTTTTGCCACGCATCTCCTGGATGCCGGGGCCGATCTGCGGGGGATACAGGAGTTGTTGGGACACGCCAGTCTCTCCACCACCCAAAAGTACACCCATGTGAGCTCGGCGAAATTGATGGAGGTCTACGATCGGACCCACCCCCGAGCCAGAAAAGGGCAAAAAGATGCTTAAGGGGACTACGATCCTCTCCGTGCGTCACAAGGGAAAGATGGTGATGGCCGGAGACGGACAAGTGACGTTGGAGGCCACGGTGATGAAACACCGGGCCCGAAAGGTGCGCAAGCTTTATAACGACAAGGTCTTGGCGGGGTTTGCCGGGGCAACGGCCGATGCCTTTACGCTCTTTGAGCGATTTGAACAAAAACTCGATCAATACAACGGTAACCTCCTGCGGGCGGCTGTGGAGCTGGCCAAGGACTGGAGAACCGACAGACTGCTCAGGAGACTGGAGGCCCTGCTGGTCGTTGCGGATCAGGAGTACTCCCTTATCATCTCCGGCAACGGCGATGTGATTGAGCCCGACGATGGGATCGTGGCCATCGGTTCCGGCGGTCCCTACGCCCAGGCGGCGGCCAGGGCCCTGACGCTTCATTCAACCCTGGATGCCAAGGCCATCGCCAGCGAGGCAATGAGGATAACCGCGGAGATATGCATATACACGAACGACCAGATCGTGATCGAAGAACTATAAAGAAAGAAAGAAA
>CAYWLI010000132.1:4220-5448 GCA_964459135.1 uncultured Thermodesulfobacteriota bacterium
CAAAAGCTCGTCGATATGGACAAGGTGGTCAAGCTTGCCATCCAGCGGGTAGAACAATCGGGGATCATCTTCTTTGACGAACTCGACAAGATCGCCAGCCGTGAGCAAAGCCACGGGCCCGATGTCTCACGCGAGGGGGTGCAGCGGGATATCCTGCCCATTGTGGAGGGAACAACAGTGATGACTAAGTACGGAATGGTAAAAACCGACCATATCCTCTTCATTGCCGCCGGTGCCTTCTACGTCTCCAAGCCCTCCGACCTCATCCCCGAGCTTCAAGGCCGCTTCCCCATCAGGGTGGAATTGGAATCCCTGGGCAAGGAGGAGTTTGTCAGGATCCTCACCGAGCCCCAAAATGCCCTCATCACCCAGTATGTGGAGTTGATGAAGCCCGAAAACGTGCACCTCTCCTTCGCCAAGGATGCTATTGCTGAGATCGCCGAGACCGCCGCGACGATCAACGAGAGGACGGAGAACATCGGGGCACGGCGGCTCTATACCATCATGGAAAGGCTCCTCGATGAGGTCTCCTTTGACGCCCCGGAACTGAGCGGCCAAAAGATCGTCATTGATGCCGCTTATGTCAACAAGAAGCTCGAAGAATTCGTACAAGACGAAGACCTCAGCAGGTACATCTTGTGATGCAAAAACTGATTGAAAAGGCCGAGGTGCTGATTGAGGCCCTCCCCTATATCAGGCGGTTTTACCACAAGACCATCGTTATCAAATATGGGGGGGCGGCCATGGCTGACGAAGCCCTCAAAGAGGGGTTTGCCATGGATATTGTCCTCATGAAGTATGTCGGCCTCAACCCGGTAGTGATCCATGGCGGCGGTCCTCAAATCGGCCAGGTCCTCAAACAGATGGGGAAGGACTCCACCTTTGTGCAGGGGTTGCGGGTTACTGACCAAGAAACGATGGATGTGGTAGAGATGGTCCTGGTGGGCAAGGTGAACAAAAAGATTGTAGAGCTCATCAACCGCTGCGGGGGAAAGGCAGTAGGGCTCAGCGGCAAGGATGGTGGTCTCATCCAAGCGAAAAAACTTCACCTCCCCCCTCAGGAACAAGGCAATGCCCCTCCGGAACTCATCGATCTGGGCATGGTGGGCGAGGTGGAGGGGATCAATTCCGATGTCATCAAGACCCTGGATAACGGCGATTTCATCCCTGTTATCGCCCCGGTGGGGGTGGGGGAAGATGGGAAGACTTACAATATCAACGCCGATCT
>CAYWLI010000133.1:0-5396 GCA_964459135.1 uncultured Thermodesulfobacteriota bacterium
GTTGACAAAAATGTCTCGGTTATGATAATTGAATCCTTCAGGTAGGTATGCTTGTGAGGCAAATGCTGCAAAAGAGATTTTAGGAGGTTAAAGATGAAACGGGTTACAACAAGCGTATCTCATGTTTCTGAAGATACTATGAAAATGATCTCTGAACTTTGTGACATCGCAGGCTATGGGATCAATTCCGGAATACATCCTGGAAAGACAGCAAATTCGGCTTCATCTTACATCCTTGACAAGCTTCATAGAGCAGGTTTAACAGGGGCAAAATTAGAACCAATTAAGGTAAATAGTCCATTCCCGAAGGAATACAAAGTAACTGTTGAAGTTGAGGGAAAAGATGTCATAGACTTATCTAATTCGTGTTTCCCTCTTCACTGGACTGCTGGAACTCCACCAGAGGGGATAGCGGGTGAACTGGCTTATGTAGGAGACGGGTCTCAGTCGAATTTTAAGTTGGTTAATGTTTCAGGAAAGGTTGCTCTGATAGACGAAAAGTTCATGCGAGGCTGGATACCGACTGCTACGGATGCAAGCATTATGGCTAAGAATAAAGGGGCTATTGCGGTATTTCGTTTAAATCTTCAAGTGGATAGCCCGCAACAACAAAAATTTGAAGGCTCGTCTACTTATACCTTCCCGATGCCTGTTTTTTGTTTTAGCAAGAGCACGGGTAATTATTTGAGAGAGCTAGCTGTCTCAGGCAGACCTCATACTGTTAGGATAATGCTCAATGTGCCATATAAAGTTTATGATGCTTTTAACGTGGTCTTTGAATTGCCAGGTAATGGCAGATATGATGAAATCATTCTGGTAGGTACCCATTATGACAGTCATTTTACAGGTGCCGTTGATAACAATGGCAGTGTAGCCCTGATAATAAAGCTGGCAGAATACTTTGCTTCAAAGCCAAGGGAGTCAAGGAACAGAGGCATGATCTTCGCCTGGTGCCTTGGGCATGATTTCGATCTCAATTCGGGCCACTACCAATTTGGCGAGGCACATAAGGCCCAACTGACAAAGGCAATCGTTTGGGATGTAGATCATGCAGTTGGGGGTAAACGCTATGTGTATGACGAAAGTAAAGGAGAAATTATCCCGGTCGAAGGGGAGACTTGTGAGTTTTACATTGTATCAAACAGTTATACATATTCCAGGCTTGCAGCATTTACCATGGACAAATATGGATTTATTTGCAACATCAATCGTCTTATAACATCAGGACTTGAACCACAGGGACCACAGTGGGGTATGGCACCACCAACAAGCCCTTGGGCTAGTGTAGCAACCATCCCCTTATATTACCATTCTATATTTGATACGCCGGATAAGATTACGCTAGATCAAGTGGGCCGTGCTTATTCAGCACACATTGAAATCTTAGAAAACGTCGACCACACACCGGAGGGATTTCTTTTCTACGAAACGATCACTAAAACTCGCTCAAATAGACTACCAAAAGTAAATATTGCGATATTATCAGAAGTGGTAAGGGTAGGAGATACTGTCAAGGTGTGGAATGACGAGACCCGGTTCTATCATGATAAGACCGGTTACCACTACCCAGCCCTGCCAGAATGGGCGGGCACCACTTGGGATTGGGGAGATGGCACTCCTATAACCATTGGTGGCCCTACTGCCATGCACATTTACGAGAACCCTGGAATCTATACAATTACAATGAAATTTACGGATACAGAAGGGACTAATGCGACAGCGACCAAAGCGATCAAGGTTTTGGATTTTAAGATATTTAAGATTTGGGGGTAAGATACAAAATTAGGTTCTTCAGGCTTTCCTGTGGGTAACATCTTAAAAAATAAACTTCATCTACAGGAAACTACCCTCAAAAAGTGCGGAGGATAGTCATTAAAGACAAGTAACTCTTTGCGCAACTATTAGGTCTTTTGGAAGCCTGGAAGGTTACTGATATCAAGTGGATTATAAGAAGCTTGAGATAGGTTCATGGGTCTCCTCTCCAAAAGGTAAGAAGGCATCCTGCCCTGAATGTAAGAAATGATATTAGGAGGTGGAAGCATGAATCGAGTTAAGCCAAAAGTATTTGTTGTTGAATTACCAACTCTTATTTCTCTTGGATTCGAATGGTATATTGAAGGAGATGATAATCATAATGCCAGCGTGCAAGTCTGGTACCGCAAAAAAGGGGAAAAAGTATGGAAGGAGGCTTTACCTCTTCTTCGTATCCAGAATGAAGAATCCATTTACAGTTTTCTTAATGTTCGCATCGATTATGTGACTCCAAACCTGTTCGCCGGAAGCATACTCAACTTAGAATCTGATACAGAGTATGAATGCAAATTTCTTATGTCTGACCCAGATGGTGTAGAGGGCGACCCCCTAAAAATCGTTACAGTTCATACCCGTCCTGAGCCAAAACCCTTTGAGGGTGGACGAGTCTTTCATGTCTACCCTTGGGACTGGATGGGGCCGAAAGAGGAACCAGCCTTTCCTAATCTAATGGCTGCCTATTATACAGGTTGGTGTGAAGCAGATTGGTGGAACGTTCATCCCCCTCGGGTTCAGCCTGGTGATATTATTCTAATCCATGCGGGTATCTATAAAGATGATCCAACTTTTTATGGAGCTGATATCTGGAATCAAGGTATGGGAACTCCCATTGGTGGAACATATTTTTTAACTGCTAAAGGGACAGCCGATAAGCCTATTGTGATAAAAGCTGCGGGTGATGGTGAGGTCATTTTTGATGGTAATGGTAATTTTAACCTTTTCAACGTGATGGCAGCAGACTATCATTATTTCGAAGGTCTTACCATTCGTAATACGGATATCGCTTTTTTGGCGGGCATCAAGAATATTGCTGGTTGTACAGGGTTGACGGTCAAGAGATCTCGATTTGAAAATATCGGAAAAGGCATTCACACGGATTGGTCCGGTTCAAAAATTTTCTATATCGCTGATAACGTATTTATCGGTAGACATGATCCAGACCAGTTACAGGGGTGGTACCTCCCCCCTCTTCCTTCTCCTTATCCTTACGAGAAATGTATGTCAGAATATGCGATCAAGGTCGCTGGAGAGGGTCATGTTATATGCCACAATCACGTAGCAAATTTCCATGACGGAATCGATCATGCTACCTATGGCGTCCCGGATGGCTATCCACCCTACGTCCACCCGGATGACTATCCGGTTGATGAAGTATTACGACAGGACAGATTGTTTCGTTCAATTGACATCTATAATAATTTCATTTCCAATGTCCACGATGACTTCATTGAAGCGGATGGAGCTATGTATAACATACGAGTCTTTCGCAATCTTTGCATGAATTCGGCCACGAATGGCCTAAGCGCTCAAACTCTTTATGGCGGACCGGCCTATTTTATACAGAACATCATTTACCACGCCCCCAAGGCAATAAAACATCACTCTAATCCATCTGGTTTAATCTACTATCATAATACATTTTTTTGCAAGGTAAGTGCTTTTTGCGAGGTGACTGGTAGCGAACCAGCATCGAACTATCATCTTAGGAATAACCTTATTCTTGCGTCGATGCCCTCCGAAACAGTTTTTTCTGTGGATACTTTCACTAACTACACATCATCTGATTACAATGGGTTCTGTCCTGGTCCAGAAACAGAATATTCGTTTATATGGAAATCTCCTCCATTTGAAAAAATGAAAGATTACACTGGTTCAAGGGTTGAACGCAGATTCAAGACCCTCGCTGAATATAGCCAAGCTACAGGCCCAGACAAGCATAGCATTTTTATAGACTACAATATATTTCAAAAGGTGATACCGCCCGATCCAAATAATATTACAAAAGTTTATAAACCTGAGGATTTTGATTTTCGACTTAAGCCCGACGCCCCTGCAGTTGACGCAGGGTGTATCCTTCCCAATATCAATGATGATTTTACTGGTAAAGCTCCAGACCTGGGTGCATTGGAGGTTGGGAAGCCCATACCTGTTTATGGTCCACGGCCATTAATGAAATAATTGGCGCGCCCAGCCCGACTCGAACGGGCGACCTGCGGATTCGTAGATCGATTTGGGCAAGTTTTCTAACCCCTTGATTTTGGTCTGGTTTTCCGTAATTGCTAAAAATATAGGGCTAATTGCTTTTCCATTTATTCCAGTCTATGCTATCTATTCCAGTCTTTTTCACTTATCTTTAGCACAAATTTAGCACATTGATTTTCTCTAATGCTGAAAATCTCGATTACACCTACTAACCTTCGAGGGTTGCAGTGAAACCTTCTGAAGATTACGATTGAAATCGAGCATAACAGGGCTTATACTGATCCGTATAAAACCCCTTCCTGTGTATGCGAAAATTTCACCTTTTTCTTAGCAACCCCGCCTACTACTCTTACTACCCCGCGTGACGCGGTGTCAACCAAAAACTCATTTCAATGCCCGCAGGGGGTCAAGGATGAGGGGTCAAGTCTTTGATTGATGACGAGTCAATCTGAACTCAATTTGTTCCTGCTCGGAATTTGGGAAACAGTTGAGATCGGTATGTCTTTGTGATGGTCAGCAAAGCAGATGTCAAAAAAATAGACCTGACCCTGCGCCTCTTTGTTATACGCTATCTTCAAGTTTTCAAATCATATCGGTAAATGCAACCAAGCAAATACCCCTAGCATTTTTAGGCCCATGTAAATCATTACAGCTATGAAAACATACTTAAGCTGTTTAGCGGGAAGTTTGTGCGCAACTCTGACTCCTACTTGAGCCATAGGAACACTTGTTCCTGCCAATAAAATCCACTGCAAAATGTTAACATAGCCTACGGAATATGGAGGTAATCCCAAAACATTTAAGCCATTGACTGTGTAAGATAGAATACCTCCTATTGAGGTAAATATCATCAACGCCGTTGAGGTCCCAACTGATTGGTGCATTTTGAATCTCATTGCAAGAACCATGACAGGAACCATCAACACGCCACCACCTATGCCAATAATGCCAGATACAATCCCCAACGGAAAACCCCATAATATATAAACAAAAACATTGTCTATTGGTTCTTTCTCTACTTTAGGTGGCTTTGCCGTTAACATTCTGATGCCACCTGCTAAGATAACTAACCCAAACCCAATTTTTAGGATATTGCCGGGAATATGCGCAGCAAAATATCCACCAACGACTGAGCCCACAAGTCCAGCTAAGCCAAGTACAATACCTGCTTTCCATAAAACGGCTTTTTTACGGCTGTGACCAATTGCTCCACTGATTGCCGTGGGAAGAACAACGGCAAGGTTCGTTCCAAAGGCGATTCTAATCGCAATAGTAGGGTCAACACCTATTGAAGTAAGTGCCCAAAATTGAACGGGTACCATAATGAAACAGCCGCCAACGCCCAATAAACCAGAAGCAAAACCAACACCAACACCTGTTAT
>CAYWLI010000134.1:0-5392 GCA_964459135.1 uncultured Thermodesulfobacteriota bacterium
AGGGGGTTGTGGCGGATGATGGTCTCATCCCGTTGTGCCCCGACGGACACGATATGGATGGGTGTCTGGGTCAGCTCTTCTATCCGTGCGAGATACCGTTGGGCAGTAGGAGGAAGTTGGGAGATCTCCTTGGCTTCGCTGAGCTCTTCTTCCCACCCTTCGAGTTCCTCGTATACGGGTTGGCAGCGGGCTACCAGTTCGGTGCTCGCAGGGAATTCGGTGATCACCTTATCTTCTAGTCGGTAGGCAGTACACACCTTGATGGTCTTGAGCCCCGTCAGGGTGTCCAGCTTGGTGATGACCAATCCTCCTAGTCCATTCACCCTGACTGCATGGTTTACCACCACGGCGTCGAACCAACCGCACCTGCGCGGCCTCCCTGTCGTGGCCCCATATTCCCCACCCTTTTCCCTGAGCATTTCACCGATGTCGTCGGAGAGCTCGGTAGGGAAGGGTCCGCTACCCACCCTGGTGGTATAGGCCTTGTTCACCCCCAGGACAAGATCAATCTGGGTGGGCCCGATGCCAGCACCCGCACAGGCGTTGCCGGCCACCGTGTTGGAGGAGGTGACATAGGGATAGGTGCCGTGATCCACATCGAGGTGGCTCCCCTGGGCACCCTCAAAGAGGATATTGTTCCCTTCTTTGATTGCCTGGGCGAGAAAGAAGGAGATGTCGGTGACATACTTTCGTAGCCTTTCCCCATACTTCATGTACTCCTGATAGAGGGGTTCAAGCTCCAACCCCTTTTCCCCCAAGACATGGGTGAGATAGTAATTCTTCTGTGCCAGGTTTTCCTCCAACTTTTTACGAAAGATCTCTTCTTCGGAGAAGTCAATAAACCTGATTCCCTCCCGGGCGACCTTGTC
This sequence comes from uncultured Thermodesulfobacteriota bacterium, assembly GCA_964459135.1. Classification (GTDB taxonomy): domain Bacteria; phylum Desulfobacterota; class B13-G15; order B13-G15; family RBG-16-54-18; genus CAYWLI01. The sequence goes on from CAYWLI010000134.1 coordinate 870, forward strand.
TTCATAGGCGGGTCCGATTCCCCTGCCAGTGGTCCCGATCTTCCCCGATCGGATGCGTTCCCTGCCCGTGTCGATCATCTTGTGGTAGGGGAAGATGACATGGGCCTCTTCACTGAGGAGGAACTGGGAGTCGTCCTGCAGATACCCCTTTTCCTTTAAGCTATCAATCTCCTCAATGAGGACCTGAGGGTCCACTACCACCCCGTTGCCGATGATACATCGCTTTCCTTTATGGAGGATGCCTGAGGGGATGAGGTGAAAGACGAATTTTTCCCCCTTTACCACGAGGGTATGGCCGGCATTACTCCCCCCTTGGAAGCGGACGATCACGTCGGCGAACTCGGCCAAGAGATCAATGATCTTCCCCTTGCCTTCGTCCCCCCATTGGGTTCCTACCACGACGACGTTGGCCATGCAATTCCCCTTTTAAGGTTGGATGAGCCGCACAGAATTCACATGAGGGAGCTGCTTAAGTTCTTCCAGTATATCTGTGGGAGGGATGGTGTCGAGCTGGAGGATGCAGAGGGATGTGCCACCTTGCTTGTCTCGTCCGAACTGCATGTTCCCGATATTGATATCTTTTTTACCCAGGACAGTACCTATGTTGCCGATGATCCCTGGTTTATCGAGGGAATCGACCAACAAGATGTTCCCTTCGGGGATGGCCTCCACCAAATACTCATTCACCATCACTAGCCGGGGCTCTTTATTGCCGAAGAGAGTGCCCGCCACGGTGTGCGTGGCCCCACCCCCCTTGGCCCTCAAGGTTATGAGGCTGGTAAAGTCAGCCGCCTCCGTCATCTTGGACTCTCGAAAGGTGATGCCTCGCTCCTTGGCGATAAAGGGGGCATTGACATCGTTGACATGTTCGTTCATGTAGGATTTGAGGACACCCACCAGGATGGCCGACGAGATAGGAGCCACTCCGTACGAGATCACTTCTCCCTGATATTCAATGTTGAGCTCTTTCAGGGGGAAGGGGCATGTCTGGGCGAAGAACCCTCCCATCTTCTGGCCGAGGTTGAGATAGGGACCCAAGGTGGCCAGGATCTGAGCGTCTACCGAGTGGACGTTGACGGCATTTATAATAGTACCCTCGGTCAGATAAGCAACTATTTGGTGGGCAATGGCGATGGCCACGTTCTCCTGCGCTTCGCTGGTGGCGGCCCCGAGGTGGGGAGTACACACGATGTTCTCCACCCCCAAGAGGGGATTTTCCGGAGGGGGGGGTTCCTGGGTGAAGACATCTACCGCCGCTGCCCGTACTTTGCCGCTGCGGCAGGCCGCTGCCAGTGCTTTCTCGTCAACAATGCCCCCCCGGGCGCAGTTGATTATCATCACCCCGTCTTTCATTGTGCTGATGACCTTGGCGTTGATGAGGTTTTCCGTCTCTTTAGACTTGGGGACATGAATGGTGATGATGTCAGAACGGGCGAAGAGGTCGTCCAGGGAGACCAACTCGATCCCTTTTTGGGTAGCCAGATCGCTCGAAATATAAGGATCATAGACGATGACCTTCATCTTGAGCCCCAGTCCTCGTTCAGCTACGATACTCCCGATATTCCCGAGACCGACAACCCCCAAGGTCTTGCCGAAGACCTCAACCCCTGTAAAACGCTTCTTTTCCCATTTCTTCTCCCACATCGAGACAGCAGCCTGTGAAATATTTCTGGAGATGGTGAGCATCAGGGCGATGGTATGCTCCGCAGCGGCCATGGAGTTTCCCCCCGGGGTATTCATGACCACGATTCCCCGCTTCGTGGCGGCTTGTACATCGATGTTGTCCACCCCGACGCCTGCCCTGCCGATTACTTTAAGGTTGGAGGCTGCCTCTATGATATCGGGTGTTACAGTGGTGGCACTGCGCACCACCAGGCCATGATAGTCCCCGATGATGCTACGTAGCTCCTCCGGTGAAAGGCCTGTCTTGATGTCGACTGCTATCCCTTTCCCCTTTTTTAGGATCTCTACCCCCTGGGAGGAGAGGTTATCGCTCACCAATACCTTCATGTTGCCCCCTTTCCCCATTATGAAACGAGAATCTCCTCAGCTGCCTTCACCCCTTTCCCCAATTCAACGGGGTACCCCATATCCTTGAGGACGAGCTCAAGGGCGCTGACGGCTTGAATGATGTCCAGTGGTTGAAAATAGCCTATGTGGGCGATACGGATGATCTTGCCCTTGAGCTGAGACTGCCCCCCGGCAATAATAAGGCCGAACTTGTCCTCAAAGTTCTTCTTGAGCTTTTTGCCATCGACCCCCTCCGGGGCCTTAATGGCGGTGAGGGCATTGCTCGGTGATTCTGGTGCGAGGAGTTCCAATCCCAAGGCCGTGGCTGCCTCCCTAGTTGCCCGGGCGAGCTTCTCGTGCCGCTTGAAGACATTTTCAAGCCCCTCTTCTTTGAACATCCTAAGAGCCTCCCGCAGACCCACCACCAAGGATATGGCCGGGGTAAACTGGCTTTGGTTCTTCTGCACTGAAGCTACCTCTTCCTTGAAGTTGAAGTAAAATTTAGGCAAGGTCGATTTTTCAACAAACCCCCATGCCTTCGCACTCAGCGCAACAAAGGAGAGGCCAGGAGGGAGCATAAAGGCCTTCTGTGAGCCGCTGATCACCACATCGAGGCCCCATTGATCCATGGGGAGATCGGATACCCCGAGGGCGGAGATGGCGTCGACTACCAAGATGGTCCCATCGCGTTTTTTTACGATATCGGCGATATCCTTGATGGGGTGCATTGCTCCGGTGGAGGTCTCACTGGCCTGGACAAAGACCGCTTTGATGGCGGGTTGGGTATCGAGGGCCTTTTCGATCACAAGGGGATCCACCGCCTTCCCCCAGGGGACGTCGATAGGGGTGAAGCTCACGCCATAGGCCTCACAGATCTCCCCCCATCGCTCGCCGAATTTCCCCCCTCTTACTACCAGGACCTCATCACCACGAGAGAGGGTGTTGCACACTGCCCCCTCCATAGCGCCCGTCCCCGAGGAAGCGAATACCAGGACCTCGCTTTTGGTCTGGAAGACATATTGCAAACCCTCCCGCACCTCCTGAAAGAGCTCCTCATACGCAGGGTCCCGATGGTGCATTACCGGTCCTGCCATCGCGAGCAAGACCCTCTCAGGAACAGGGGTGGGCCCTGGTGAAAAGAGTTGTTTTTTTAGCATTGCATCTCCTCCCTGGGAATCACTGTACTAATATGGTTACAAGCACTGCATTCTATTGAAACTATACTACAATGTCAATATTTACCCTTCACAGTGTTTTCACTATTTTTCTGGCTAAGGGGTTGCGGTACCAGAAAGTTATGTCCAATGATGACAATTTTGATGAAAAGGTATGACAATAAACGTCACTTATCTCATGTACTCATGCTCGGGCGCTCCTTATGTTGAAAAATTAAATAATATTAGCTAGTTAAGAAAAAGAGACAGAGAAATTTTTTGGCCGTTAAATTGCATAAATCTTAGTGAAGGAAACATCTTGATGATAATGTAACCCAGGGACCAGGGGTGATTTATTCTAATGATTGATAGTGGCCTTTGTAGCGTAAGTTCAGACAAACCGTGAGGTAAGCCCATGTAGGAATGCAGAAAATGTATGTATGAAAATGCCTAAGTTTATTGATAAAGTGTAAAGTAAATAGCGATGGAAAGCGTACAAAAAAAAGGTAGAATGGTCTGTCCTGTTCTTGAAGCTCAATCATTCAGCGCATGTGTGTATGCCGACATCCTGAAACATATCGATGTGGGCATTATTGTACTTGATATCAAGGAGGAACAGATAGCCTTTCAGAATAAGGAGGCCATGAGCATTTTTGAAGACACTTTAGACTCTATAGATTACAAGACCCTTAGTACACTCCTCTTACAGGGTATGAGGGAAGGCCACATTTCAGATGGGTTCGGAAAGCCCCAGACCCTCCATTATAAAAATAGGCTTTTGGGTTATACTGTCTACCTCATATCCGATGTTTATATCGGGATACTTGTCCGTGACATTACGGAAAATGTGAGACTTCAGTCCATAGCCGAAGCAGTCAACGCTATGGAAAACATTACCTACATCTTCTCCGGCATCCGACATGAGTTGGGGAACCCTATCAACTCTATCAAGATGACCTTGAGCGTCCTCAAAAACAATCTGGACAAGTACTCTCAAGCTACTGTACAGGAGTATGTGGATCGGACGCTGGCGGAGATATTGCGGGTAGAGTACCTCCTGAAATCCCTGAAGAGTTTTAGCATGTTTGAAAACCCTACTATCCAAAATGTGAATCTTCCTGACTTTATGGATCTCTTTCAATCTTTGGTGGCGGGCGATTTAGAAAAGAGCGGGATCGAGCTGAACGTCACGGTCTCACCGGAAGCGCAATGGGTCCGTGCAGACTCGCGAGCCCTCCAACAAGTCATGTTAAACCTCATTTCCAATGCTGCTCATGCCCTCGAGAAGCGTGATAATCCTGAAATAGTCATCAGTGCGGTTAAAAAAGATGGTCTGGTTTGGATCGACGTTGAGGACAA
>CAYWLI010000135.1:0-1931 GCA_964459135.1 uncultured Thermodesulfobacteriota bacterium
GAAAACAACCCCTCCTCCCACGCCCATGAGGATGGCACCAGGGGGGTGGGTCTGCCTTCGAAGTGAATAATTTCCTCGGGGATGTCGCGGAGAAAACGTGAGGGGATCCTGCGCTGTCCCATGCCGAAGAGGTGACGGGTGATCGCGCCGCTCATGTAGAGCCGTTCCTGGGCCCGGGTCATCCCCACGTAGCAGAGGCGACGTTCCTCCTGTAATTCCTCTGGGTTTTCCAGGCGGAGGTAGTAGGGGAGCAGACCCTCCTCCATCCCCACCATGAAGACGAGGGGAAACTCCAACCCCTTGGCGCTGTGCAGGGTCATAAGGCTGACCCGCTGGACATCGCCTTTATATTCGTCGAGGTCGGTGATCAGGGCCACATGGTCGAGGAATTCCCGCAGCCCCTCGATCCCCGAGCCGGTGAGTCCACCGATGAGCTCCTTGACGTTTTCCACCCGCGTTTGTCCCTCTGGTCCCTGATCCCTGAGGTAATCCAGGTATTTGGTCTGCTCAACGACCAAGAGGGCCAGCTCTGCCAGGGAGAGGGCATTGGCCTGGCCCCGCAGTCCTTCAAAGAGCGAAAAGGCTTCCTTTGCCTTTTTCCGCACCCCTGCAGAGAGATCCTCCATCCCCGCGGCCTCCTCCAGTGCATGGTAGAGAGAGCACCCCTTCTGGCGGGCTATCTCTTCGAATGCAGCGAGGGTCTTGGCACCGATCCCCCGCGGGGGGCAATTGATAATCCGCTTCAGGCTAACCTCGTCGCCGGGGTTTACGATAACGCGGAGATAGGCCACGAGATCCTTGATCTCTTTGCGCTGGTAAAACCGAATCCCACCCACCACGGTGTACGGAATCCCCCAGCGCAAGAGGGCCTCTTCAATGGCCCGTGACTGGGCATTGATCCGGTAAAAGACCGCGCACCTGCCGTACTTCCCCCGCGTTACTTCGATAATACGCTCCGCCACCCAACTGGCCTCCTCTTCCTCATCCTCAGCCAGAAAAAGGGTAATGGGGTCCCCCGAATCGTTGGCCGTCCAGAGCCGCTTTTCTTTGCGGTCGTGGTTTCGGCAGACCACGGCGTTGGCCCCCTCTAAGATCAGCTGGGTGGACCGGTAGTTCTGCTCCAGTTTGATCACCTTTGCTGCGGGGAAATCTTTTTCGAAGCTCAGGATGTTGGCGGGCTCCGCACCCCGCCAGCGGTAGATGGATTGATCGTCATCCCCCACCACGCAGAGAAAGGCATCAGGCCCCAGAAGGTCCTTAATGAGGAGGTGCTGGATGTAGTTGGTGTCCTGATACTCATCCACCAGGATGTGGCGGAATCTCCTGTGATAGGAATCCCGCACCTGGGGAGCGCGCTGAAAGAGGAGGTGGGTGAAAAAGAGGAGATCGCCGAAGTCAAGGGCATTACCAGCCTGCAGGGCCTCTTGGTAGCGGAGGTAGAATTGTGCCGCCTTTTTCTGATAGGGGTTAAAATCTTGGGGCTGGTATTCCTGCGGGCCGATGCCGCGGTTCTTGGCCCGCTCGATCTCTTTAAGGACCGTCTTGGGGGGATAGGCGTGTATCCCCACCCCCGCGGCCTTGAGCAATCCCTCCATGAGGCGTCGCTGGTCATCTTCGTCGTAGATGACGAAGTCCGCCGAGCGACCCAGGTGACGGATGTGCGCCCGCAGGATCCGCAGACATGCCGAATGAAAGGTGCTCACCCACACCCGTGATCCCTGCGGTCCCAGCAAGGCACTGACCCGCTCCTTCATCTCACCGGCAGCCTTGTTGGTGAAGGTTACCGCGAGGATCTCTTCCGGGGCGACCTTGCCTGAGTGGATGAGGTGGGCGATTCGATAGGTCAGCACCCGCGTCTTGCCGCTGCCTGCCCCGGCAAAGACCAGGATGGCCCGGTCCCTGGCGGTAACCGCCTCCTGCTGGGGGGGGTT
>CAYWLI010000135.1:2031-5357 GCA_964459135.1 uncultured Thermodesulfobacteriota bacterium
AAAACTATTCTACGGTAACGCTCTTGGCGAGGTTTCGCGGCTGGTCTACGTCACACCCCCGGCGCACTGCCAGGTGATAGGCTAGCAGTTGCAGCGGCACAACGTTGACCACCGGCGAAAGCAACGATGTGACCGGCGGGACAAAGAGCACATGGTCGGCCTTGGCGCCGATATCGGCATCCCCCTCTGTTGCCAGCGCGATGACGATGCCCCCCCGCGCCTTGACCTGCTCGATCTGACTGATCATCTTATCGTACACGTGGTCACGCACCGCAATGGCAACGACAGGCATCGCCTCGTCGATCAAGGCAATAGGACCGTGCTTCATCTCCCCGGCCGGGTAGCCCTCTGCGTGGATGTAGGAGATCTCCTTCAGCTTGAGCGCCCCTTCCAGGGCGATGGGGTAGTTAATCCCCCTTCCCAGGTAGAGGAAGTGTTCTCGGTCGTGAAACTCGTTGGCCAGTACGTCGTATTCCTTGCCGTGCTCCAGCACCCGTCCCATCAGGTCGGGGAGCCTTGCCAACTGGTCAACCTGCTTTCGTAGCTCGGCGCCGGACAACGTACCGCGCAACTCACCCAGGTAGCAGCCCAGCAGATAGAGATCCACTAGGCTGGCGGTGAATGCCTTGGTCGAGGCCACGCCGATCTCCGGACCGGCGTGCATGAGGATAACGCCGTCCGAAATGCGCATCGCCTGGCTGCCCATGACATTGACGATGGCCCACAATTGTGCCCCCTTGCCCTGCGCCTCCTCCATGGCCGCCAAGGTGTCCACGGTCTCGCCGCTCTGGGTGATGGCCAGCACGGTGGTGTTTCCGTTGACGATGGGGTCGCGGTAGCGGAACTCTGAGCCGTAGTCTACCTCGACCGGCACCCGGGCCAAGGTCTCGATGATGAATTTGCCCACCAGCCCGGCATAGGCCGAGGTGCCGCACGCAACGATGATCACCTTCTCTAAGGCCTGGGCCTCTTTTTTCGTCAGGGTCAGGTGCTCCAGGCGCACCCGTCCGGCCTCAAAGTCTGCCCGGCCCCGGATGGTATCGGTGACGGAGCGGGCCTGCTCGTAGATTTCCTTCTGCATGAAGTGGCGGTACGTCCCTTTGGCCGCTGCCACGGGGTCCCAGGGGATGGTGTGCACCTGTACTTTCACCGGTTCGCCGGCGAGGGTGGTCACCTGCGCTCCATCCTGTGTCACCACTGCCACCTGCCGGTCTTCAATAAAGATCATGTCACGAGTATGCTCGAGCACGGCAGGAATGTCGGAGGCAACGAACATCCCCTCCTCCCCTACCCCAATGGTGATCCCCCCGGCATTGCCGAGACGGGCAGCGATAAGGCGATCGGGCTCGCGGCTGCAGAGGAAGACAAAGGCGTTGGCCCCCTGCACAAGAGCGAGTGCCTGGCGCACCGCCGCCTCCAGATCGGCCCCTTGTGCAAGATACCGCTCAACCAGGTGCACCACGACCTCGGTGTCGGTTTCCGAGGTGAAATGCCTGCCCTCGGCCTCCAGTTCTCCCCGCAGAGCAAGGAAGTTCTCGATGATGCCGTTGTGGACCACGGTGACCTCGCCGGTAGTGCCGACGTGGGGATGGGCGTTGCGTTGGCTCGGCTCGCCGTGGGTGGCCCAGCGGGTATGGCCGATGCCGACCTGTCCACTCACCGGCTCGGCGGCCACCAGCTCTTCCAGACAGTTCAGTTTGCCCACCTCGCGCCGCACCTCGATGGTACCATTCACCTGCACCACCGCCAGGCCGGCAGAGTCATACCCCCGGTACTCCAGCCGTTTCAGGCCGTCAAGGATAATGGTGGTCGCATTCTGCTTCCCTACGTAGCCGACAATCCCACACATGCTTCACACACCCTCATCGCTCTCTTTTTGCCTCTTTTTATCCCTCTTTGTCACCCACCTCCTGATACCTTTCTGCTTAGCCCTGCCTACTGCCAAGGCATAGGGGGGGACATCTTTGGTAATGGTCGCCCCTGCACCCACCACGGCGCCTCTGCCGACCTTGACCGGTGCGACCAGGGCCGTGTTGCTCCCCACGAAGACCCCATCTTCTATGATGGTACGGTGTTTGTGGAAGCCATCGTAGTTGCACGTGATGGTCCCAGCCCCGATGTTCACACCCTTTCCCAACTCGGAATCACCGATATAGGAGAGGTGATTGGCCTTGGTCCCCTGCCCGATCCTGGAATTCTTCACCTCTACGAAGTTGCCGATCTTGGCCCCCTGTTCCAGGTGGCAGTGGGGGCGCAGATGGGAGAATGGGCCCACGATAGCGTCTGCTTCAATCGAGCTCTCCGTGATCACCGTGCAGAATCTGATCTGCACTCCGTTCCCGATCTGTGAATCGCTGATCTCTACCTGGGGCCCGATCCGGCACCCCTCGCCGATAGAGGTCTCTCCGCGCAGGTAGCAGTTGGGGTAGAGAACGGTATCCTTACCGATGCTGACCGAGGGTTCGATAAAGACACTGCTGGGATCCTGGATGGTTACTCCTTCCGCCATCCAGTGCTGCCGCATCCGCTCCGCCAGAATCTTCTCCGCCTCAGCCAGCTCTGCTCTGGTGTTGATCCCCATAATCTCTGCGGGATCAGGGGCGGAGAAGGTGTTAATCCTCTTTTTCTTATGGTGAGCAACCTCAATGATGTCCGGCAGATAATACTCCCCTTGGGCGTTATCCGAGCGCACTTTGGCCAGGGCCTTAAAGAGAAACCGGGCCTGCGCGCAGTAGATTCCCGTGTTGACTTCTTTTATCTCCCGTTCCTTGCTCGTGGCATCCTTTTCCTCCACCACCTTGTGCACCTTCCCCAGGGTCCCGTGTACGATGCGTCCGTAACCCGTAGGGTCCTCCCGGTGCGCTGTCAGGAGGGTGAGGGAGGCTTTTTTTCCCCGATGGTGGCTTGCCAAATCCGTGAGGGTTTGTGCGGTGATGAGGGGGATGTCGCCGCAAAGGATGAGGACGCACCCTTTGAAATCCCCCAGGACGGGTTCGGTCATTGAGACGGCATGGCCCGTTCCAAGTTGATCCTTTTGCCGGACAAAGGTGATGCGGGGGTCGGAGAAAGCGTCCTGTATCTGTTCTGCCTGGTGCCCGACGACCACAACGGTCTTTTCCGGCTGCAGGTGCTCGAGGGTAAGCTCCAATGTGTAGCTCAACATCGGTCTTCCCAAAAGGGGATGCAGGACCTTGACCAGGCCGGAACGCATCCGCTTCCCCATTCCCGCTGCGAGTATGACGATGGCTAAGTTCTCCATCTTCCACACCTTTTCAGAATTACGTTATAACTATTCAGTGGCCCTGTCAAGGCAGTGTACTCGTTCA
>CAYWLI010000136.1:0-5326 GCA_964459135.1 uncultured Thermodesulfobacteriota bacterium
GCATCACCAGGACGGACCTCTTGCGGACACTGCATCATGCCCTTACCCCTTCCCCCCTCCCCTCGCTCTCGGCACGAAAGAAGGCAATCACCAAGCTCATGCATGAGCGGTTGCCGCACGATATCGTCTCCCTCTTGCAAGAGATAGGTCAAGTAGGTGAGGAGTTGGGGCAGCAGGTGTATGCGGTGGGGGGGTTCGTCAGGGACCTCATTGTGAAGCGTGAGAACTACGATATCGATGTGGTGATTGAGGGGGATGGTATCCACTTTGCCCAGGTCTTCGGTGCCCAGAAGGGGTGTCGGGTGAAGGTGCACAAGAGGATGAAGACCGCTACCCTCCTTTTTGCCAATGAGTTCAAAATCGATGTGGCAACCGCGCGAATGGAATATTATGAACGCCCTGCTGCCCCGCCGACCGTAGAACTCAGTTCCATCAAGATGGACCTCTTCCGGAGAGATTTCACTATCAATACCTTGGCCATCGAGTTGAGACCACGTGCCTTTGGACAACTCCTTGATTTCTTTGGGGGGCAGCGGGATGTGAAAGAGGGGGTGATCAGGGTTCTGCACAACCTGAGTTTTGTGGAGGACCCTTCGCGCATCTTCAGGGCCATCCGTTTCGAGCAACGGTTCGGCTTTCATATCGGGAAGCACACCCAGGGCCTCATGAAAAACGCCATTGCCATGGGGTTGTTGGAACGGTTAAGCGGAGCGAGGCTCTTTTCAGAGCTGGCGCTGATCTTGCGTGAGGAAAATCCCCTTCCCGTTTTGGAGCGGATGGAGGAGTTCGGCCTTCTTCAATTCTTTCATCCCCGCTTGGCGTATGACGCTCACACCAAGGCCCTGCTGACCAGGGTATATGAGGTGGTCAGTTGGTTCGACCTCCTCTTTATAGAGGGCGCATACTCGAAATGGATGGTCTATCTCCTTGGTTTGGCCGACCAGGTGCAGTTGAAGGGCCTGGAAGAATTGGCCCAGCGGCTCTCTCTTCCCCCGCAGTACAAAAAGCGATTGCTGGAGGGAAGGGAGGAGGGGACAAAGGTATTGCAGCGGGCGCGGAGAAGACGCCTGAGCCCCACAGAAATCTATACCATCTTCAAGCCCATTCCCATTGAGGCCCTTCTCTATATTATGGCCAAGACGGAGGATACGGGTGTGAAAAAGGCGATTTCCCTCTTTTTTACCAAACTCAAAGATACGAAAGTGAGTGTGCGGGGGAAGGACCTCCAGGCATTGGGCATTCAACCGGGGCCTCTCTACCGCGAGATTATTGACTCCCTCCTCCTGGCCCGTCTCAAAGGGACGGTCAAGACCAAAGAGGATGAGATGCAATATGTCCGTACCCATTACCTCACGAGCTGAGTTTGACTTTGTTACGCCGCTCTGATAATTTAGGGGGGTTTTTAGAAGGCGATGGATTATTGGTTTTGATTCCCTCGGCCATCGCCGGGATAGCCGAGTTTCTCGTCTTCCCTGTTACCACATTAAGCAGTACGGTTCATGGTGGAGACCTCGAGTAAAGGGGACAGGAGTATGGAGAAGAAGCGGGTATTGAGCGGCATGCGCCCTACGGGGAAGACCCACTTGGGACATCTACACGGCATCTTGGAGAACTGGCGTGACCTGCAGGATCAGTATGAGTGCTTTTACTTTGCCGCTGACTGGCATGCCTTGACCTCTGAGTACAAAAACACCGCTGTTATCAAGGAAAGCTTGATCGAAATGATCATCGACTGGTTGAGTGTCGGGCTTGACCCCCAGCGTAGTACCCTCTTTGTCCAGTCGTGGGTGAAGGAACATGCGGAACTCCATCTCCTCCTTTCCATGATCACCCCCCTCGGTTGGCTGGAGCGCAACCCCACCTACAAGGAGCAGCAGGAGGAGTTGACGGACAAAGACATCGGGACGTACGGGTTTCTCGGCTATCCGGTGCTTCAGGCCGCTGATATCCTCATGTATAAGGGGAATTATGTCCCCGTAGGAAAGGATCAACTCCCCCACTTGGAGATCACCCGAGAGATAGCCCGCCGGTTTAATTATCTCTATCGAGAGGTGTTTCCCCCTCCTGATGCGTTATTGACACAGGTTCCCAACCTGGGGGGGACCGATGGGAGAAAAATGAGCAAGAGCTACGACAATGCCATCTACCTTTCTGATTCTCAGGATGTCCTGACGTCGAAAATCGAGCAGATGGTAACCGATCCTCAAAGGGGATATCGCAAAGACCCGGGAGACCCCGATGTATGCGGTCTCTTTCCCTATCACCGTATCTATACCGAACCTGAGGTCGTTGGCACCATCGTTAAGGAATGTCGGCAGGCTGCCATAGGGTGCAGGGACTGCAAGAAGATATTGATTCAAAAGGTTGTAGAATACTTGGGCCCCATCCAGGAAAAGCGCGAGTACTACCTCTCCCATATGGGGGAGGTAGAAGAGATCATTCGGGAGGGGACCGAGCGGGCCAGGGAGGTGGCCCGGAATACCATGCGTGAGGCGCGGGAGGCTATGAGGTTGTAGCCATGGAAGGATATACGGTCAAGGTAGATATCTTTGAGGGACCCTTGGACCTCTTGCTTCATCTCATCAAGCAAAACCAGCTTGATATATACGACATCCCTATTGCCTTGGTCACCGAGCAATATCTGGAGTACATCAAGATCATGAAGGCCCTCGACCTCACCATTGCCGGGGAATTCTTGGTGATGGCGGCGACCCTCATGTATATCAAGTCCAGGATGCTCCTTCCTGCTTCTATCGAAGATGAAGAGGAGGAGGGGGAAGATCCCCGGGCGGAGCTTGTTCAGCGCCTGGTAGAGTATAAGCGGTTTAAAGAGGCGGCCCTTCACCTGTCGCACCAGGCGTTACTGGGGCGGGATGTCTTTATCAGGCCTGCCCAGGAGATCGAGGCAGAGGTTGGAGAGATCGAGGCAGACCTCTTTCACCTCATTGATGCGTTGCGCGAGCTCCTCAAACATCAGAAGGTGGATACCTTTCATGAAGTCACCGTGGAGCGGATAACCCTGAGGGAGAAGATCAGGGAACTGTATGAGAGGCTCCAGGGAGTAGGGGAGGCAGTGCCCTTTTCTGAGCTGTTTGCCCCCCTCGCCTCGCGGGTGGAGTTGATCATTACTTTTCTTGCCCTCTTGGAGCTGATCAGATCGGGGATGGTGCGGGCCTATCAGCGGGATGTCTTCGGTCCCCTCTGGGTGACCCGCGCCGTAACTGCGTGAGGGACTAACAATGAAGAGACTATTACTGGTTATTCCGTTGGTTGTTGTTGTACTCTGTGTTTGTGGTGTGGTGTGGGGAGAGGAGTCCTTTGTGGTTTTAGGCAAGAGTGAGCGCGGAGAGGATGTTCCAAACCCCAGCATGGAGATGGCCATTCAGGATGGATTGATGAGGGCGGTAGAGAATGCCGTGCGGGGTAAGGTTGTGTCCTCGGTGATGGACAGAAGGCAGGAGACATTAGACAAGGAGTTTTACCGGAAGGCTGAATCCTTTATCCTGAGCTATAAAATTGTGGAAAAGACCACCCTGCCTACTGGATATCAAGCCTTGCTCGATGTCGTCGTCGATACGAAGGGGATAGAAGGCAAATTGGCATCGCTGGGGCTTTTAAAACGTCGGGAAGAGGGGCCCCGTGTGAGAGAGGTGCGATTGGTGGTCTCAGGGATCAGGAGTTACCCAATCTATCTCGCTATAGAGCAGCTGTTGAGGGAAGATGCAGCGGTTCAGGCGTTTTCCCTTTCCGAGATCGAGCCGACCACCTTCACTTGGGACGTCCGCCTCACAGGGGAAGTAGGAGGGTTGGCCAACAAACTCCTGTACCATGACTTTGGAGATTTCAAGGCCAGGGTCGTTTCCTTGAGCCCTGTGCGGGCGGAAATAATGCTCTCACGTTGAGGTCCTTTCAACAGAGGGGAGGTGGATGATGAAGAAAAACCCGGTTCTCATCGGACTTATCGCCATTGGGGTTGTTCTGGTAATTTTTGTGGGTGCTATTATTGCATTGACCTTGCTGTTGCGGAGGGAGACACCCTCCTTCGCCATGGGGGATAGGGTGGGGGTGGTGGAAATCAACGGCGTTATTGCCGACTCCAAAGAGGTCATCGGGGTGATCAAGTCCTTTGTCGATGATGGTGGGGTGAAAGCCATTGTTTTGCGTATCGACTCACCCGGAGGGGGAGTGGGGGCGTCCCAGGAGATCTACCGGGAGGTGGTTAAGGCCAAGGGGGTGAAGCCAGTAGTCGCCTCGTTCGGAGGGGTGGCTGCCTCAGGGGGGTACTATGTGGCCTGTGGGGCCGACAAGATCATGGCCAATCCAGGGACCATCACCGGGAGCATTGGGGTGGTGATGCAGTTTGCCAACCTTGAGGAGCTCTTCAAAAAGATCGGGTACAAAGGGTACGTGATCAAGAGCGGTGCTTACAAGGATGTGGGTTCGCCCTTTCGGGAGATGACCCCTGAAGAAACGGAATTACTCCAAGGAGTGATCGATACCGTCCACCAACAGTTCATCAGGGCGGTGGCCGAGGGGAGGAAACTCCCCCTGGAGAAGGTGGCGGCTATCGCCGACGGGAGAATCTTCTCAGGAGAGCAGGCCCGGGCCTTGGGTTTGGTGGACGAGTTGGGCAATTTGGAGGATACGATAGATCGCGCAGCCCAGATGGCTGGGATTAAAGGGAGGCCCGTTGTCGTTTACCCCCGCAGAAGGAAGCCTTCGCTTTTTGATTACCTCATCGGAGGTATTGCCCAGCGCCTCAAGGAAGAGGTGCACGAGACCGCACAGCCCGGTTTAGATTATATCTGGCAACAGTAATGACATAAAGGGTTGCCGTCACACCCTTGAGAAATTCCCCCGGATGTTCTTATCTCCCACGAATGATGAACATCTGTACTCTCTCCCTTCCCAGGTCCTAAGGGCGATAGCCTTAGAGGTCAAGGATGCAAGGATTCGAGGGTTGGAGTGAAAAGCATGCAAACTTGTTCGTAGAATCCCTGACCCCTTAAACCCTTGAACCCTTTTACAAAAGGATCAAACAAAAGTCTTCGCCTAAAGGCGAGGGTTTTTCCCTGAGTGGGATAATAATGTGGGATTAATAGGATTCCCCCCTCCGGGCCAGGGTGAGAAAGCCCGTATGCCCCACCATCCGGTGCGCAGGGCGGACGCTGAGCCCCTCAATGTGCCAGTTCCTGAACAAGGACTCAAAGGTCTCGATGGAGGTAAATCTTTTTTCCTCCTGGAGGGCATCCACCAGGGTTTTAATTTGGATGATGGTGGGGAGGTAGCCCACAAACACCCCTCCGGGCAGCAGGCTCTCTGCCGC
>CAYWLI010000137.1:0-5104 GCA_964459135.1 uncultured Thermodesulfobacteriota bacterium
CGAAGAAGAGGCCGATCTCTGCGGGGGTTATCTTCGGTCCGGCGGCGTTGAGCATGATCTGGGTCTTATTCTTCCGATCGACAAGGATGATGTTTGTCCTGGTTTCACCCCCGATCCTCGTAAAGTCACAGAGGACCCCTTCATTGATCAACCTTCCCTCCAGTTCGAGGCCGTCATATCCTCCGATAAACCCCAGGGCAACGCTCTCACCACCCAACTCCGCGATCACCCGGGAGACATCGATCCCTTTGCCACCGGCATACCTCGCCTCTCGCAGTATCCGGTTGGCATCATCGGCCACCAGGCCGTCCACTTCCATGGTTCTATCCAGGGCCGGGTTCAAGGTGATGGTGTAGATCATACCTTCATCTCCTGGGCCTTCCCCTCGCTGCCGAAGAGTTTGACCTTGTCCTTGACAACCTCTGTAATCATATCCCTGGCTGGCCCCAAAATCTTGCGGGGATCGAAGATCCGCCGATCCTCGGCCAGGACTTTTCTCACCGCCCCGGTGAGAGCCAGTCTGAGATCGGTATCGGTATTGATTTTGTTGATGCCGAGGGCAATGGCCTTTGTCAGCTGCTCAGGGGGCACCCCCTTGGCCTCCTGTAACTCTCCCCCGTATTGTATCATCAGTTCGAGAATGTGTTGCGGGACGGTGGAGGCCCCGTGGAGCACGAGGGGGACGTCAACCCGCTCTTTGATTGTCTTCAGGCGCTCTAAATCGAGCCTCGCCTCTCCCTTGAACTTAAATGCCCCATGCGAGGTGCCGATGGCTGGGGCCAGTGAATCCACGCCGGTCTCCTCCACGAATCGCTCCGCCTCCTCGGGATCGGTAAAGGTGGCCTCCCGTTCCTGCACTGAGATCAGGTCCTCCACCCCGCGCAGGCGTCCGAGCTCCGCTTCCACCGATACCCCTTCGGCATGGGCCATCTCAACCACCCTTGTGGTCTCTTTGATGTTCTCCTCAAGAGGGAGGTGTGAGGCATCGATCATTACCGAAGTGAACCCTCCCTGGATACAGCGGCTGATGATTTCCTGATCGCGTCCATGATCGAGGTGCAGGGCCATGGGGATGGGGATGAGAGCAGCCGCCGTCCTCACCATGGCAACGATATAATCAAAGCCCGCGTATTGAATAGCCCCCTCGGACACCGCTATGATGACCGGGGAGCGTGATTCCACACATCCCGACACCACACCCTGTAGAATCTCCAGGTTGTTGATGTTAAAGGCCCCAATTGCATACCCCCCGCGGCGTGCGGCCTCTAATATTTCTTTGCCGGTCACCAATCCCATTGAATCATCCCTTCAAAAAAGTTCTGTCAAGTATAGAGCAAAATCCTTCCGTGCACAATGGCAATTGCGTCCTTGCTCGATCTTATGAGGTCTTATATACTTTATGCGGAGGTCGCCTATGGACTACAATCGGATTGTCCTACCCTCTTGCGATATCGGAGGAGTAAGGTATCTTTTGTTATGAGACCCATCATCGCCATCGTCGGCAGGCCGAATGTGGGGAAATCCACCCTTTTCAATCGCCTCGTGGGTTTTCGCAAGGCCATTGTGGAGTCCCTCCCCGGGGTGACCCGTGATCTCAACTATGCTGATGTGGACAGATTCGACAGGCCCCTTACCTTCATCGACACGGGGGGGTTTGAGCCGGTTGCTCACGATGGGCTCCTGGCCCAGATGGCTGAACAGTGCCGATTGGCCGTGGAAGAGGCGGATGTCATCATTTTTTTGTTGGATGGCAAGGAGGGGCTGAACCCGTCTGACCATGAGATTGCCCGCATCCTGCGTCAGCAGGATAAACAAGTCATCTATGTGGTCAACAAGATCGACGACCCCACGCACGAGGAAAGGATCTATGACTTCTATGGCCTGGGGATAGAGCAGATCTATCCCCTGTCGGCACAGCACAACTATGGTATTGAACGATTGGTCGAGGCCGTCATAGAGATGCTCCCCCCTCTACCTCCTGAGGAGGAGCAGGGAGGAGGTGCGGTCAGGATAGCCGTGGTGGGGAGGCCCAATGTGGGTAAATCCTCTCTCATCAACCGTATCTTGGGGTATGATCGGGTTATCGTCCATGAGACCCCGGGGACCACGAGAGATGCTATCGACACCCCCTTCAGCGTTGGTGACCATCGCTACGTCCTCGTGGACACGGCCGGGATCAGGCGCAAGAGCAGGATCAGCTTGCGGCTGGAGAAATACAGCGTGGTGGAGGCCATCAAGGGGATTGAGCGGGCGGATGTGGCCTTGCTCGTCCTCGATGCCCAGGAGGGTGCCTCTGACCAGGATGCCCGCATCGGCGGCCTCATTCACGATAAGGGGAGGGGAGGGATTGTCGTGGTGAACAAGTGGGATCTGGTAGATCGTGAGGCTAACCCTCCCTCCTATGCCGAGACGGTGAGGGAACGCCTGTGGTTTCTCGATTACGCCCCCCTCGTCTTCACTTCTGCCGTCACCGGCGAAGGGATCGACCGTATCTTCGAGATGGCGCACACGGTGGTGGCGGAGCAGGACAGGAAGATACCAACCCCTCAGCTCAACCGCTGGCTCCAGGAAGTGACAGAATCCCACCAGCCCCCCCTCTTTCGAAAAAGGCGGGTAACGCTTTCC
Organism: uncultured Thermodesulfobacteriota bacterium; assembly: GCA_964459135.1. Classification (GTDB taxonomy): domain Bacteria; phylum Desulfobacterota; class B13-G15; order B13-G15; family RBG-16-54-18; genus CAYWLI01. Next base: position 2,626 of record CAYWLI010000137.1, read on the forward strand.
TATATGACCCAGGTTTCCGCACGCCCCCCCACCTTTATCATCTTCACCAACTACCCCATGGGGGTGCAGTTTGCATACCGGCGCTATCTGAGCAACCGGCTCAGGGAGCAATTCGGTTTTTTCGGCAACCCTATCCGTATCATCTTCAGGAAAAAATAGACGAGGGTGTTGTGCAGCATCCTCTAGAGCTTCCTTGACCGTCCAAGGGTGGCTATATTATAGTAATAACCCGTACTAGGTGACGAATAGGTATATCTTTTGCATAAATCATAGAGAGAAGAGAAATATGCCTAATTCCGTGTCAATACAAGCCCCCCGAATATACCTGTACCGCATTTTTTTGTGGGTGGTGCTGGTAACCCTGCTTCTTGCTTCTCACGGCTGCACGTTTTTTACTCCGCGGCCGAAGAACATGCTGCGCACGGTTTTACATACAGCTCCCCGCGCCGACTCCATCCAGGCCACAAAATTTGCTCGTACGATGGACCGTGTCACTGGAACGAAGGCGACCGGCGACAATCGTGTGCAGTTGCTCACCAACGGTGATGAGAGCTTCTCGGCAATGCTTGCCGCCATCGACAATGCAGAACAGTGCATTTCTCTGGATATGTATAAGATCCGTATGGACCGCGTGGGCACCCTATTTTATCAAGCGCTGATCAGGGCGGCGCAGCGTGGTGTGCGGGTTCGCTTCATCTATGATGCGTACGGCAGTCGTAAGGTCACCTACAATGATTTCGCCGAGCTCATTGATGCCGGTGGTGAGGTCTGTGTTTTCAACCCCGTCTTATGGTTGACGTTTTTACGGGTGAATAACCGTAACCATCATAAAATCCTCGTTGTGGACGGCCGTATCGCCTTTCTGGGCGGGCTCAATTTGGCAGAGGAGTATGACGGAGATGGGCGGAACGGATGGCGCGACACTGCCATTATGATCGAGGGTCCGGCAGCTCGCGACGCCGAGAGGATCTTCAACAAGTCATGGCTCCAGGGAGGTATGGGCTTTATCGGCAAGGATCTGCCTATTGTTGGCATCAACCACCTCAAGCGGGCGGTCGACAGCCCCATTGTGCGCTTGCTGGATCTTGAGGGGGAGTCGTGTCTTCCAGATCAACACCCTGCAGCAGCGGGGACGGCGCAGGTGCGTATTGTCTCCTCTGACCCACACTCGCTGAGCAGCACCATTGTCGACCAGTACCTCCTGGCCATCAATTCCGCGCGCACAAGCATTGACATCACCTGTGCGTATTTTGTCCCTCCCCTGGTTCTGCGCCGGGCGCTCGTGAATGCGGTCAAACGCGGGGTCCGGGTGCGGCTCATCCTGCCGGGCATTACTGACGTCCCCCTCGTGCGCGCGGTGAGCGTCGGATACTACGGCGGGCTCCTTAAGCACGGTGTGGAGATCTATGAGTGGGCCGCATCGATCCTGCATGCCAAGACCATGGTCGTCGACGGTGTATGGTCGTCGATCGGCAGTGCCAATTTCGATGGCCGCGCCCTTTTTTTGAGCTACGAGGCAAACGCCTCGGCGATCGATCCCCCCTTGGCGGTCGCTATGCAGGAGCAGTTTGAACGGGATCTGCGACGCTGTCGACGGGTAACGCTCCAAGAGTGGCAGGAGCGGCCGCTCGCCCAGCGAATCGTGGCGATACTCTTGTCCCCCCTTGCGGGACAATTCTAAGAGGCGTATCAGGGGAGGGAGAGGATGTCCGGCTCCCCATCCGAGATGGCAATGGTATGCTCGAAGTGGGCCGAGAGGCTCCTGTCAGCGGTGACCACGGTCCACCCATCCTTTAAGATTTTCACCTCCCAGGTGCCCACATTGATCATCGGCTCGATCGCCAGGACCATGCCGGGCCGCAGGCGGGGGCCGTGATGGGGCGGACCGAAATTGGGTACCTGAGGGTCCTCATGCAACGCTCGCCCGATCCCGTGGCCCACAAAGTCCCGCACCACACTGAATCCCTGGGATTCCACCCATGACTGGATGGCATGGGCGATATCGAGGAGGCGGTTGCCGTGTGTGGCCTGCTCGATTCCCTTGCTGAGGGCCTGTTGTGTTACCTCAAGGAGCCTCGTGGCCTGTTCGCTTACCTTCCCCACGGGAACGGTGATAGCCGCATCCCCATAGTATTCGTTGCGATAGACGCCGACATCGAGACTCACGATCTCCCCTTCCTGCAACCGGCGGGGGCCGGGGATTCCATGGACCACCTCTTCGTTGATTGAGACGCACAGGCTGGCCGGATATCCCCGGTATCCCTTAAAGGCAGGGGTGGCCCCTGCCTCCCGTATAGTGCGCTCCGCTAGTTGATTCAACTCCTCGGTAGTGATGCCGGGCTCGATTGCCTCTCTTAGTCTCTGCAGGACCTGTGCCACCAGACGGTTGTTCCGGCGCATGATGTCGATCTCTTGGGGTGTCCTGATATTTATCATCTCACGATACTATAGACGAAAGGGTGCTGTTGAGTCAATGGTG
>CAYWLI010000138.1:0-2932 GCA_964459135.1 uncultured Thermodesulfobacteriota bacterium
GCCGCTGGCGGCAGGTTCAAGTGGTCAATCTACTTACCCTTCGAGACACCTCTTTTTATCCTCCCCTTCTTTCTTCTGGGGATGCGTTTGATGGATTCGGCCTCGACAAATATTTTCTTCACCGCGGGGAGTTGCTCCTGGATGGCGTGCTCCACTTTGTCGATAGCCTCCTCTACCTGATCCGTGCTGAGGTCGTCCACAAAGTTGATGTCGAGGTTCACCAGGATGTCTTCGGGCCCCAGATGCATGGTCAGTAAATTCACTACTTCTTTTACCTCGGGGACGGTGGCGATGCCGGTTCTGATCTTTCTCAGGTCGGTCTCCGATACCCCCTCACCGATCAGCAAGCTCTTGGTCTCATAGAAGAGCACCAGGGCTACCAGGGCCAGGATGACCCCGATGATGATGGAGGCCGCCCCGTCGAAGACGGGATTTGAGGTAAGGGAGGTGAGGAGGATACCCCCCAGAGCGATGGAGAGTCCGAAGATGGCAGCGGAGTCCTCCAAGAAGATAATGAAGATGGCAGGAACCTTGGATTCACGGATGGTCCTGAAGACCCCTCGCTTTTTGATGGTCCCTTTCAACGCCCGGAAGGCGATACTCCAGGAATAACCGTCGAAGAGAAAGGACAGGGCGATGACCAGATACCCCCACTCCTGATTTCTGAGGGGTTGGGGATGAAGGATCTTGGTAATCCCCTCATGTACGGAGAAGACGGCCCCGATGATGAAGATGGAGATAGAGACGACAAATGCCCAGAAGTATCGTTCCTTGCCGTAGCCAAAGGGATGTCTGCGGTCGGGAGGCCTGGTGCTCAACTTTATCCCCAACAGAAGGAATGCCTGGTTGGTCGTATCGGCCAGGGAGTGAAAGCCCTCGGCCAACAGGGCTGAACTGTTGATGAAGATGGCGACGGTGAACTTCATGAGGGCGATGAGAATATTCGCCGTCAAGGCCACCCTCACCGCCCGTTTTGTCTGAACAGCTGGTGTTGAGTCCATTCCCTTAGATCTTTAGAGTTCCTCCACAGTAATGAGATTGGTGGTCCCCGGCAGGTCTACTGGGGTTCCCGCCGTGACCACCACTCGCTCCCCCTTGGCTACCCATCCCCTCTGGAGGGCGGCGGTGATCCCCTTGCCCACGATCTCATCGACGTTGGTGAACTCGGAGACGAGTATGGGGTGTACCCCCCAGGAGAGGATGAGTTGCCTGACGGTTGTGGATTTGGGGCTGAAGGCAAGGATGAAATTGCGGGGCCGGTACCGGGAGACCAATCTGGCCGTCCTTCCGGTCCTGGTCGGCGTGATGATGGCGGCCACTCCCAATTCCTCTGCTAAGCGACAGGCGGCATGGCTCATGGAATCGGCTATCTCTCCCTTCTGATAGGGGTTCAGGGGGAGGAAGGCATCATGGGGGAACTTACGCTCCGTGGCCTGGGCGATCATCACCATAAACTGTACTGCCTCGACGGGATAGCTCCCCGTTGCGGTTTCCTCCGACAGCATGATGGCATCGGTACCGTCGAGGATGGCATTGGCTACATCTGATGCCTCCGCCCGGGTAGGACGGGGGCTTTCCACCATCGACCGCAACATCTGGGTGGCCGTGATGACGGGTTTGCCGAGGCTGTTGGCCCGTTTGATCAGTTCCTTCTGTATCAGCGGGACCTCCTCCAACGGTATCTCCACACCCAGATCACCCCTGGCCACCATGATCCCGTCGGCCTCAGCCATGATCTCTTCGATATGTCCTAAGGCCTCATTCCGCTCGATCTTGGCGATGATGGGGATATCGGCTTGGTGAGCCGTCAAGACCTCTCTGGCCTCAATAATATCATTACGTCCCCTGACGTAAGAAAGGGCGATGAGATCCACCCCTGCTTTCACGCCAAACACGAGATCCGCTTTGTCCTTGTCGGTCAGGGCCTTGGCCCGCAGCTTACCACTGGGCATATTGACGCCCTTATGGGAGCTGAGTTCTCCACCCACCACCACCTGGCATATGATCTCAGGGGGCTTAACCGCAACGACGGTGAGTTCAAGGGTGCCATCTGCCAGCAGAATAATGTCTCCCTCATTGACGTCTTGTGCCAGTCCAGCGTACGTGACCGATATCTTGTGAGCATTTCCCATGGTGTGCTTGGTGGTCACGGTAATGGTAGCGCCGGTCTCCAGCTCTATGGCCCCCCCCTCGATTTCCCCCACGCGCACCTTCCCCCCCCCAAGATCTTGGAGAATGGCGACCGGCCTGCCCACCTTTTCACTCAGTCGCTTCAACTGGGTGATCTTTTCCCCATGTCCTTGGTGATCCCCATGGGAGAAGTTGAGCCTGGCCACATCCATTCCCCCCCTGATCATTTCCTCCATGATGGTTGGGTCGCTGCTGACTGGCCCGATGGTGCAGACTATCTTGGTTTTTTTTGTCTCCCTATCTATCGCGTTCATCCTGCGTGATTCCCTCTCTTCCCTTCGAGGAAGGGAAGTTTCTCCTCCTTGCGGTAGACCAAGGCCTGACAGGTGGCCACCAGTTGATCCTGTGCATCCGTCACGTTGATGAGGTATGAGGCAGTGCGGCGGGTCAAGCTGATTTCCCTCGCTTCGGCCCGCAGGAGGGATCCCATCAGCGGGGCACTGATATAGGTGATGTTCATATTCAAGGCCACTGCTACGGTCCCATGGGAGTTTGAGGCAGTCTCGAAGGCCTCATCGATGAGGGCGAATATCGCCCCCCCGTGGGCCATCCCCAGAATGTTTTCCATCTCTGGGCGAAGGGTCATCTCCACAACGGAGTGACCGGGGCCGATATCCTTCAACTCAATCCCCAAGAGTTGAGTAAAAGGTTCTTCCGTGACCCTCTTGGTGATTCCCTCCAAGACCTCTTTCATTGCATCACCCCCTCGCTCCAAAAAGGACAGAAAAAGGCCTATTCCTTC
>CAYWLI010000138.1:3032-5082 GCA_964459135.1 uncultured Thermodesulfobacteriota bacterium
GTCTCGGTTGACGTTCACACCTTCGGAATATCTTTCTCCCCTCCCTCTTCTTTTGTTTCCTTCTTGGCCCCGGCCTTTTGCTCTCTGGACCTCAGGCCTGTTTCCAGTTTGTCCAGGACATCGGCCGTCTTTTCCCGCAGGGAGTTGGTGGCCTTTATGATGGCATCCCCGATTTGGGTGAGGACTTCGGTCTGCTTCTTCAGATCGCCGAGTCCGCCTACCTTTTGCAAAGCCATAAAGGCCATAAATAGGGCGATGATGGCGATGATGAGTGCTAAGGTTCCCATAGGTTTTCACCTCCCTTCTGTTTTTTGCTTTTTTTTACGTGACTTTTTCTTTCTCTGTTTGGTGAACTGATCTATTTTTGCAATGATTAATCCCAGGATAATCCCCGCCAGAAAAGCTCCGAGGGTGACCAGGGCCGTAGAAATCTGGGTTTCCCAAAAGAGGAATTTCACCCCTATTGGCTGGGTGTTGTACCCGACGTATATGAGGACAATGGCGACGAGTACGATGAGGGTGATGACGCGCCCGGACATAATTACTTACCTCCTTCCCCCTTGCGTGAGGTGAATACTCTCTTATATATATCTTTAACATATTTGAGGTGGATGTTCAAGTCGAAAATAGACTGGGTCTCTTTCTCGTTCAAGACAGAGGCGATGTCCTTGTCTTTCTGAACTAATCGCAGAAAATCCTCCCCCTCCTGCCATGCCCGCATGGCGTTGCGTTGCACCCAGTGGTATGCATCCCCTCGGGCAATACCCTTTCGGATGAGGGCCAGCATGAGCTGTTGAGAGGAGATAAGCCCCTTGGTCAGCTCGAGGTTTTCCCGCATCCGCTCGGGATACACCACCAGTCCCTTGACGATGTGGGTGAGCCGAGCCAGCATATAATCCGCAAGGATGGTGCTGTCCGGAGCAATGACCCGTTCCACTGAAGAATGACTGATGTCCCGTTCGTGCCAGAGGGGGATGTTCTCCATGGCTGCCATGGCGTTGCCCCTCACCAGCCGGGCCAGCCCTGAGAGGTTCTCCGTCCCGATGGGGTTTCTCTTGTGGGGCATGGCTGAAGAGCCCTTTTGTCCTTCAACAAAGGGTTCCTCGGCCTCCAAGACCTCAGTGCGTTGCAGGTGTCTGATCTCTACGGCGAATTTCTCTATGGAGGAGGCGAGCAGCGCCAGAGCCGTAAAGAACTCGGCGTGTCTGTCCCGCTGGATGATCTGCGAGGAGACCGCGGCGGGTTTAAGGCCCAGTTTTTTGCAAACATATTCTTCTACCGCGGGGGGGGCGTTGGCGAAGGTGCCCACGGCCCCTGATAACTTGCCGACGCTGATGATTGCTTTGGCCCGCTCCATCCGGTCCCGGTGTCGGCGCATCTCCTCGTACCAGATGGCCATCTTGAGGCCGAAGGTGATGGGCTCGGCGTGCACCCCATGGGTCCGCCCGATCATGATTGTTTCCTGGTGCTCAAGGGCCTTCTCCCGGATCGCCTCCATGAGATCATCGATGTCCTCGATGATGATCCCTGCCGCCTCCCGCAGTCGTAGGGAGAGGGCGGTGTCGACGATATCGTAGGAGGTGAGCCCGTAGTGGATATATTTACCGGCCTCACCCACCGTCTCTTCCAATTGGGCCACAAAAGCGGCTACGTCGTGTTTGGTCTCGCGCTCGATCTCCTCAATACGGTGAGGGTCAATCCGAGCCCGCTCCTTGATCTGCTGTACTGCCTCGCGGGGTATCTCGCCCAGCTCGGCCCACGCCTCGCAGGCCACGATTTCCACCTGCAGCCAGGTTTGATATTTATGCTCCTCGCTCCAGAGGGCGCCCATCTTCTCTCTCGTGTATCGCGGGATCACTGATATCGCTCCTTATTGATTTTCATTGATAAGTAATTTTTCATGGAGATGTCGCTACTCGCGAACAGTGAACATATTCTGTTGATCTGTTTTCCCTCTCCCAACCATAACTCTAAGGGAGAAGGCGGGGGTTGTCAATGTGAAAATGGCAGATGTGATAGATTGTTGTTTCCCCTCATCATTCGGCAACCT
>CAYWLI010000139.1:0-5061 GCA_964459135.1 uncultured Thermodesulfobacteriota bacterium
CGAGGCCATCGCCCCGCACCACCTCTCCGAGGCCATCCAGTACCGGACCCTGGACAGGGGCATCCTGTGATCTTATTATAATATGATGCAGGCGGTAATCTTTGACTGGGGGGGCGTGCTCGTTGACATTCCTGCGCCAGGCATGCTCGCCCTCTTTGCACAAGAGCTTGGTGTGACCCCGGAAGCGGTCAACAACGCCTATATACCTTTTGGGGCGCGATTTCAAAAGGGGCAGATCTCGGAACAGGACCTGTGGGTTGGCCTGTGCGCCGCCTTGGATGTGGCCAAACCCTATGATCCGTTGCTATGGGAACATGTCTTTGGACAGGTCTATACCCCCAAGGAGGAGATGTTCGCCCTAGCCTCCATGCTCAAAGAGCGGGGATATAAAATAGGCCTGCTCTCCAATACAGAATCCCCAACAGTGCGGTTTTTCCATCAACAGGGATATACCATGTTCGATGCGACGGTCTTCTCGTGTGAAGAGGGAACAGCCAAGCCGGAACCGAGGATATACGAGATAGCGTTGGAACGATTAGGGGTCAAGCCGCCGGAAGCGGTCTTTATCGATGACCGGGCTGACTTTATCGAAGGGGCTCGGAAGCTGGGCATGCACACTATCCGCTTCGAGCATCCCCAGCAGGTGAAAGAGGCCCTGGTTGCGTTGGGGATACTGCCGAGCTGAGCAGTTAGCTCAACTCGGCATTCGCGCCGCCGTCGCCCATCATCTCTTTCTTTTTTTCTGTACGGCCGGTTACGCTAACCGCGCCTGTCTGTTGTAATAGGCGGCGCGAACAATCTCATAAGCGAACGATGGAGATTCCCGTGAAAGAAAAGACGCTCCCCTTTACATGTCCGATCTGCGGGCGCACGACCGATTATCCCGTAACCGCATTGGCAGAAGGGGCTGTCCTCACCTGTCCCTTCTGCACGCTTACACTTAAACTCCACGGCCACATGTGGGAAGATGTGCAAAGAGAGATCAAGAAGCTCACGAAAGCCAACAATACGTGACATCGAGATAAAGTGGCCCTGTATCCGCAGGGATTGATGGATCTCTGAACGACGTCCCTGAGCCTGAGGCAATTATCACCTCTGTCATTGCTCTATTTTTGCATAATAGCCCTTGAATTTTTCCCCCAAAACTATATATACTATAATATAATGAAAAAAATCATAAGGAGGCATGCTCGATGAAGATGATGAGACGATCCTATCTGGTTTTGTCTGTGTTGGTGACGATGTGCTTCATCATAGTCTCTCTCCAGCCGGCTGTTTTAGCTGATGAGAAGGACAAGAGGCCGCCACGGGCCATTGAAATTTACCCGGAATACCCGGGGGTCGTTGTATCTCAGGGGGAAGGGGTAAGGATGGATATCCGGGTGGCAAACAAAGGGAGGGCCGATGAGGATATCCTCCTTGAGGTTACCACAGTACCCGAGGGCTGGAAGGCGCAGATCAGGTCGTTCAACTTTGCCGTGACCGGAGTCCACGTGCCGAACGGCGAACAAAAGAATATAACCTTCCTTGCAGAGCCTGAAAAGGGCGTAAAGACGGGAGACTATCTCTTTAGCGTGAGAGGTAGTACCAAGGATGGAACGCTTCAATCGGACAATGAGATCACCGTAACGGTAAAGGCAGCGGAGAAGATTGCAAAGACCAAGGACATCGTTATCACAACCTCCTATCCTGTCCTGCAAGGCCCCTCTGATGCAAGTTTCGAGTTTTCGCTCGCAGTAGAAAGCAAAATGGACAAAGATGCGGTCTTCAATCTGGCCGCCCAGGGACCCGGCGAGTGGGATATCAACTTTAAACCCGCGTATGAGACAAAATATATATCGAGTCTTCGATTAAAGGGCGGCGGCAATTCGACTGTCGCCGTGGAGGTCAAACCCCCTAAGTATGCTGAGGCAGGGGAATATCCCATAACGGTCATCGTGAGTTCTGAAAACCGAAAGGCCGAGGCCAAGCTGCAGGTCATCCTCACCGGAACGTACGGTCTGGAGGTAGGAACTACCACAGGCCTCCTCTCATTAGATGCCAAACAGGGAAAAGTGGCCAATATGTCTATCTATGTTAAAAACACCGGTTCAGCCACCAACCACGACGTCACATTCGTAACGTACAAGCCGGAAAATTGGGAGGTTAAATTCGAACCCGAAACAGTCGATGCCATTGAGCCTGGTGAGCACAAACAGGTGGAAATAACCCTTACCCCGTATGAAGAGGCCCTGGTGGGAGACTACTCAGTGGGTATCGATGTGAACGGGGAAAAGGCATCAAAATCCATAGAACTCAGGGTAACCGTAAAGGCCTCAACCGCATGGGGCTGGATTGGCATCGGCATTATTGTCGTGGTCATTGCCGGACTCATTGGATTATTCATCTGGTTGGGAAGGCGTTAAAATGGGCAAACAGGCACAGGCAGTCATAGAGACAGACGCATTAACAAAGAAGTATAACGGGGAGGTTGCAGTAAACCGCCTTTCATTCAACGTCATGGAAGGTGAGATCTTCGGCTTTCTTGGGCCCAACGGCGCCGGGAAGACGACAACGCTCCTCATGCTCCTGGGTTTGACCGAACCGACGAGCGGGAAGGCCCGGGTGCTCGGCATCAATCCGATCCGAGAACCCATTAAGGTAAAGGGGATGATCGGATATCTTCCTGAAAATACGGGCTTTTACAATGATTTGAACGCCAGCCAAACCCTCCGGTTTATAGCGGATCTCAATAGACTTTCCAGGGAGGTGGCTGACGAGCGCATTGAGAACGCCCTCACGATGGTGGGTCTTGACAGTGAGGCAGAAAAGAAGGTCGGTGCCTACTCACGGGGCATGCGACAGCGTCTGGGCATTGCCGAACTGCTGATCAAAGAACCACAGGTAGCCTTTTTGGACGAGCCGACGCTGGGCCTGGATCCGGATGCGACAAACTGGATGATGGAACTGATCGCACAGCTCTGTAAGGAAAAAAAGATGACGGTACTGCTTTCGTCTCACCTGCTGCATTTGGTTCAGAGAGTATGCCATCGCGTCGGTATCATGATCAATGGGGCAATGGTGGCCCAGGGCCCTATGGACCAATTAGCCAAGGAAAAGCTGGGTATCGGCAAGAAAAAATATACCTTGGAAGAAATCTACATGAAATATTTCCGGGAGACGTAGCCATGCATGGCATCACAGCAATCTTCAAAAAGGAACTGGCGGATCATTTTAGCAGCTATCGGTTTATGATACTCTTTGCGCTGATCGCCATGGTGAGCCTCATAACGGCCTACATGGCAGGGTTGAACATCAGACAGGATCTGGCAGGCATTGCCAAACCCCAATTTGTGTTTCTCATGCTGTTTACGGCACAGGGAGCTTTGTTTTCTTTGGTCCAATTTGTAGCCTTTTTCGGCCCCCTCATTGGACTGATCCTGGGATTTGACACGATCAATCGGGAAAGGAACGAAGGGACCCTGAGCAAGCTGTTGTCGCAACCCATTTTTCGGGACGCCGTCATTAACGGAAAGTTCTTGGCCGGTGTGGTAATGATTACCATCATGATGGTTTCCATCATCCTCGTGATCACGGGCCTGGGGCTCAGCATGGTAGGCGTCGTGCCCGGCGCTGAAGAGATCTTGCGCATTCTCTTCTATCTTGTCATCAGCATCGTCTATGTTTCCTTCTGGCTCGGGGTGGCCATCCTCTTTTCCATTCTCTTTCGCAGTATCGCCACTTCGGCGTTGGCTGCCTTGGCAGTATGGATCTTCTTTTCCTTTTTCGTTTCTCTGGGAGCTACCGTTGCGGCCAATGCATTGGCCCCCGATGCGCAGGAGTCAGGCCCTGAGGCGGTCGTGCGACATGCCCAAATCCAGAAGGCCTTTACCCTCGTATCCCCTATGCAGCTCTATACGGAGGGAACGGCAACGATTATCGACCCCTTGAAGAAGACAACGCGCTCCATCGTTCTTGTGGGACCGATGGAAAGGATCTCTCTGTCCCGGTTTTCGGGGCCGCTGCCGCTGGGCCAGAGCATCATCGTAGTCTTCCCCTATATCATCTCGCTTATCGCTATCACCGTCATCTGTTTCGCTGTCTCATACACGGTCTTTATGCGGCAGGAGGTACGATCTGTTTAATCTCGTATAGTCATTAACAGAAGCTTTATTCCCCCTTGTTCCCCTCGATAATGCCCTGGATCTGCGAAGCAATAGTTCCCTCACCCACATACGCCATGAGGCCCTGCCAACCCTCCTGCATGCGGCAGATGTTTTCAAAAGGATCGAATTGGGGCCTCGCCTCGGTTGTGGAGAGGACGATATTGTTGAGGGCCTCTTTGCTCCCCTGTGCGTCGCCGTTTGCTTCGTATTCCTCGGCCAGGAGCGTGCACGCCCGTTCAATCTTCTCCTCAAGGTCTGCCTTGAGAAAACAGCCTGGATAGGGGTCGAATTCCTCAGGGACGACCCGCCTCATCCCCTTTCTCTCCTGTTGGCGTGTGATTTTCTCCCGCTCAAATACAAAGCGAAAGATGTCCTCCCGCAACTGTCTCCATGTGGGATGCGACTTGGGTGGGGGGAGATGCTTGATCGAGAGTTGGTTATCCAAGAAGAAGCGGAATCCGAACATCTTGGCATTCATCAAAAAGTCTATGTCCTCTCCCCTCGGGACAAAGGGGTCAAAGGGCACAATCGTAAAGAGGTTGCGGTGAACGACCATGTTGCCGCCAAAGACAAAGGGCGTCTCCTTCAGCCGCGGCTCGACACTGATGAATCGATTAAACCCCTCATTCATCCGCGCCACCTGGTCCCAATATCGCATCCAGGGATGAAACGGCTTGTTGAGGCGGTATTCACCATCAGGCTGGAGGTAATACCCTGCCACTGCCGACACGGTCTGGCCGCCGATTTCTTGGCCGATAAACTTTGTGGCCTTCGCCATGAACTGTGAATCTTCGAACACCTCATCGTCATCAATCAGCACCGCTGCCTCCGAACCCAGGCAATGGGCAACAAACAGACAGAGGTTTCTCACCGGAGAATATCCGCGCAGCTGCAGGAGCTCACAGTACTCTTCTTT
>CAYWLI010000140.1:0-4776 GCA_964459135.1 uncultured Thermodesulfobacteriota bacterium
CAGGTCTATTTTCTTTGCATCCTCCTTTAGTCACAGCACTGAGGACAGCCCACAAAACAAATGTGGCCCGTCAATCCTTACTGTTAATGAAATAGACCTGGCTCTCTGCTTTCTCTCAAGTGTGGGTTACCGCAAGGCCAATCCCAAAAAGTACGGCCAAATCAGCAACGCGAGCAACCCTTTCCAAAAAAAGGGCATCCCGACATAGCCGATAGTAAAGAGCCAGCCGATTACCCAAACCGGACCAAAAACCATGCCTGCATCCGGTTTACATCGTTCTTGCTTCGCTTTCTTAGCCATATTGGATCCTCCTCCTTTACCGTCCATCCATTGTTAGATCATTGTGCCTCTCTGCATCTGTATATTGCGTAATGCTCGTAGTATATCATTTATTTCCGAGCCAAATTACTTTGTTCAAGGGACGATATTCAATCAGTTCTGTATGTGCAGGGTAACCTCCTGACTTGAAAACAATCGAGATATCTCGTGCCTCTTCGATCGTAAATGCGCCTTCAATGACAGCTTCTCCACCTGAGATTCGTTGCCGTATTACAGGGGCGGAATAAACCTCATTATCAAGCACAATTGCTAATCGTCTGTCGATGTTCTCACCTGTTATCTGCTCTAGTAGCTCCGCACCTCTCGAGTCAAAGGTAATGGCAATGTAGGCTTGGTTATCGTTCAAGAAGTCTAATCTGGCTTGAGCATTCATTATATATTCACCGGTAAGCGGTGCGTCAATCTTTACCAAGTAAGGGATCTTACTTTCCTGGCCAGTCTTTGGATCGCGTTTCTGCTGATAAAGTATTTCAGTGCCAGAAGGGACGTTGCCGTTCAGTGCTTTCTGCACGCTGTGTTCTTCATCTACGAGCTTGAATTCAAGAATGCAGGACTTACTAATAAGCGCTGCGACTCTATCCGGGTCCTTACAGGGAGGCACTTGAATGACAATTTCACGTTCTCCTTGTACTTTGATAATGCTCTGTGTTATCCCAAACTGCGCAAGCCTGCCCCCTATCATTTCAGCAATTCTAGCAGTGTTTTCAGTGTCTACAATCGGATCGTCTTTAGATTCAACGTGCAGCACGAGATGGGTTCCCCCCTCATATTTCCTCCAGTCAGGTTCGGTTTGACATCCAATAGAGAAAAAACTGATTAGGATAAGTAAACCGGTGATTCTCAATAACAGGGCAGACATTGTTGCGATCATCCCCCTACAACCCAACCCCCAATTAATAAGTTAAAGTTCTCTCTTATACACTTCTTTCCGATGGCCTATTCTCAGCACGAGGCAATCATCACCTAAAATAGCATAGATTACCCGGTAGTCTCCGATGCGAAATTTTCGAAGACCTGTGAATTGGCCTTTGAGAATCGGATGGGTATCAGCATTCTTGGAAAGCTCTTGCTCAATTTCATTGAGAATTCGATCGGCTTCTGCCTTGGGCAACTTTTTCAAATCACGCTGGACTGATTTCTTGTAGACAATATTATAAGCCAAGCGATTTCCTCAACTCTTTGCCCGAAATAACCGGATCCGTCTTGTCATGGAGCCGATCCAGGGCCACCTGGAGATCCGCGTAGACCTCTATATAAGACTCGATGGCCTTTTGGATGATATAAGAGCGAGGTCTTTCTGTATCCTTGGCTATGCTGTCGAGTTGATCCGCAAGGTCTTTAGGAAGCCTGATTGATATCGCTGTACTCATGAGACACCTCCTGATGCTATTGTATTACATTGTATGCAAAAGCATACAAAAGTCAAGAGGCCAAGATGATAATAACGTTGTGATATGTAAATCGTGAGAAATACCCCCCCCAATCAAAAAAATCATTTACTTTCTTTCCCCTTAAACTCCTTGAGCATCGCGTGATAGTGCTTTTGACCGAGGAAAATGCCCAGAGAGGGAGATATACGGTTGATCCACCAGATCCTCTTCCACCATGACGGGAAGATGATGATCGCTTTATTCTTGGCAACGGCGTTGATCACTTTTTGCGCAAAGATATTGGAAGGCATGGGCTTGAGCCTTTCCCACATATCACGGGCTTTTTCAGGGGGAAACTCTACGAGCATTCTGCCGTATTTCCCTCCTTCTAATATGGGCGTACGGATAACGCCAGGGCATAAGACGCTCACGCGTACCCCCAGATGCGCGGCTTCGGCCCGCAGCGATATTGAAAGACCCACGACAGCATGCTTAGTCATGGTATAGGATACAGTCCCTGGACCCGGCATCAAGGCAGCCATGGATGCGGTATTGACAATGTGCCCGAATCCCTGATCTATCATACGCTTGTAGGCTGCTTGCACCCCATTGATCACGCCACGGAGATTGATATCTACGATGTAATTCCAATCTTCGATACCGTAGAGGTCGACGCTGCCACCAATGGCGATCCCCGCATTGTTAAAGATATAGTCGAGGCGGCCGGTGCGCTTAACCGTGGCTTGGACGAGCTTTTCCACGGCAGGAAAATCAGCCACGTCTACCTGCATCGCCTCGGCCTTGCCGCCGGAAGCTTGGATTTTCGAGGCGACCTCTTCCGCCAATTCGATCTGCAGATCAGCCAGCACCACCTCGCAGCCGCGCTGTGCCAGCTCCTCGGCGAGTGCCCGTCCAATACCCGATGCGCCACCGGTGATAATAGCCGTGGCGTTATGAAAGACTCGAAGCGCTTTTTCCGAAGCCATAGTTAATCCTCTTTGCTCCATTCACTATCGACAATGCTCTGTGCGATCCCGAATGCTATCAGCTACTTTTTTGGTTTTTGATCTTTCAGCATGGTATCGAGACCGGCAAACGGCCGGTAGGTAGCAGGCGGTTCTTTGTCGCCCCCCGGCGACGGCTGGTCATGCCATTCCTCCTCCAGATACTTTGAGTGCTCGTAGTCGTGACAGTAGATACAGAGCAGCTCCCAGTTGCTGCCGTCCGGGGGATTGTTGTCGTGATCGTGATCCTTGTGATGGACCGTGAGCTCACGAAGCCGCTTGCCTGAGAATTCGCGCCCGCAATGCGCACAGACCCATGGAAACATCTTGAGCGCCTGCTCCCGATAGCTCTTCAGCCGCCGCTCTCGTTCGCGCTCAGCCTCGGCGATGATGTGGGCTCTTTCGGCCTCGGTGCGCTTTTTCTTCACTGCCATGTGCCTATCCCCTCAGTCGTCAGCCTCCCGTGAGGATAATCCCCGACGGCTCTCATCTATTTCATTTTCTCTTTGCGACCGGTTACGTCGTCCGCACCTGTCTGTTGTAATGAGGCGGCGCGAACAGAAGTCGCAGTTAATCTGCTGGTCGGGTGATACGTGCTTTTTCTGACGCGAATCCGGCTTTTTATCCTGCCGCAAAACCCAGGAGGCGGAGATTCTCAAAGTAGAATATCAACATTGTTACGATAGCAGTGTAGATTACAAGAATTCCGATGATCGTTGATGTATATCTGTACCACCGCTTCTCCTTTTGACCGGAGAATATTACTTCAAATGCCCTCATGAAGATGTAAGCGGATACAGTAAAGAATACATAGTTCATAGGTCTCCTCCTCTCGTTATCCAATTTGAAATTGTTATGGTACGTCACATGAGAACCCCTGCTTGAAACTATGAAACATATTGAGTGTGTTTGTCAACCCTTCGACAAGCTCAGGGTTAAGAGCATGTGTGATATGGGAAGAGACTCCAAAACCAATCAAAGATCACTCGTGCTCCCTTGATACGAAGTCCATGACCTCGCGCCACCATGCCTCTTCCGGACCTGTGGGCCAGCTGTTGTGTCCGGCCCCGGTGAGGACCCACAGCCGTTTCGGCGCTGTCAGAGACTCATACAGCCGCATCGAAGAGGTAGGGGGTATGATCTCATCATGCTCGGCCAGCACTACGGCCACGGGGTGAGCGTACGATTGCACATTGCGGACGTTGTCGTATTGGTCGTGCACCAACCACCGAGCCGGGAAGTACCAATAGAGCTTCTGGGCTACGTTGGGTAGAGAATCCCAGGGGGTTATCATGACTACCCCCGCTACCGGCACCGGCGGATCGGCGGCAATGGCCGATGCCACCCCACACCCCAACGACTCCCCCCATAGGAACACCGGGCCGCCGAAGGCATCATGCGCGCGCCGCACCGTTTCCCCTGCGTCCTCCACAAACAGCCGTTCGCCCTCTTTCCCCGCTCGCCCGCCGTAGCCCGGATACTCAGCCAGCACCACGCGATACCCCAACGCGCCCAGGGCATGCACATAGTAGGAGCGATCCCATGCCCCCCCTGCATTACCGTGAAATACTATGACTACGCCTGTGGTGCGCGTAGGGGGGGCTACCCCGATAAAACCACGGTACCCATCACCGGCATCGGGCCAAAACCGCAGGCCCACGGCGCGGACCTGACGCTCCGACGGCTTTGAGCGATCGGGAAAGTACAGCATGCGTCGCTGGAGCAGGTACGCCGCTCCGACCAACACGCCGTACGCGATGGCTCCGTAGAACAACAACCGCAGTGCCGCATTCATTCGCTTTTCACCCCATACAAAGGCTGTCCTCTCCGTTCAATGAGACAAGAGACCGGCCTTCGCCATCTGGCTCATATGTAGTGGATGGGTACACAATCTTGACTTTTATCTAACAGTATCATACATTAGCTAAACCTTTCAAATATCGGTGTGGACTGCTGGACAAAGCCTTGAACCTGCCGATCGGGCGTTCGAGGCGCGTCAGAAAACAACGGGCCGTTAGCTCAATTGGCAGAGCAACTGACTCTTAATCAGTAGGTTTGGGGTT
>CAYWLI010000141.1:0-4712 GCA_964459135.1 uncultured Thermodesulfobacteriota bacterium
CTCCCTTGACTTTTGCTTTTCATATATATATTGTGATCCCTCAAATAACTACTATGGGGAGACGGTGGAATATCTGGTGGCATTGGACAGAAAGGTCTTTTTGTGGATCAACAATCAATGGTCCATGCCCCCCTTGGATGTTCTCTGCTCCTATTTTATTACATGGCTGGGTAATGCTGGGGTCGTCATCGCGTTGGTGGGCATCTTCTTCGCTTTAAAGAAGCAAGGCTATTTTCGCCAACACTTTCTTTGGTTTCTTGCCGCCATGCTCTTGGCCGGACTATGCGTTTTTGTGTTAAAAAAGACGATTTCCAGACCTCGTCCTTTGACCGATTTTGCTTCGCTTATCGAGGCTGGAACGGTTCATATCAATGTTTTGGGAGAGGCATTGAAGTATCGCTCCTTCCCCTCCGGTGACACACAAACCGCCTTCACTGCGGCGACCTATCTCTCCCTGCTGCTGCCACGCTGGACCCCTCTCTTTATCTTCCTGGCACTGGGGGTGGGGTTGTCCCGCATCTACATGGGGGCGCACTTTCCCCTCGACGTTATCATAGGGGGTTTGATAGGGGCCGTGTTTGCCTCAGGAGCATGGTTGGCCAGAAAAAAGGTGCTCAAGCCTCCCGCTCCCCCTGCGGCATAAAGATGTCCAGAAAAATATCGCCATGAAGGTAAGAAGGAAAAAACGGGGATGGAAACGGTTGTGGTGGGAGATCCGCTACTGGCTCGCCAGCATTGCCTTACAGGGCTTCGTCCAATTGATCCGCTTTATTCCTTTTACGTGGACTTTTTCTCTTGTTGAGGGGATAGGCGCGCGAATCGCCTGGCGCCAAGCTGGTGAGTACAAAAAGATCATGATGCACAACCTCAACGCAACGTTTCATGATTCCTTATCAGATGAAGAAAAGCGGCGTATAGCGCAAGAGAGTCTCAGAAATATGCTCAGGGGCATGATGGAGACTCTGTCCTGCGTCTACACGTATCGCAAGCAGTTCGATCCCCTGATAGAACTTGAGGGGAGGAAAAATCTTGAGCAGGCCTTGGCCCAGGGGAATGGTGCTATAGCGATCACCGCTCACCTGGGCACTTTTACCCTGATAGGGGCGAAGTTAAACGCCAACGGGTTCCCAAATACGTGGATCTTGGGCGCCCAGAACCATCCCCGGATCGCACAAAACTGGCGATGGATGACAGAAAAAACAGGATCATCTGCAATTATTATTGATTCCCCTATCAGTTTCCATAAAGCGATTCTCCGCGCTCTGCGCAAGGGGAATATCGTCTTTTTCGTCGGCGATGAAAACCAAAAACACGGAGGGGTGTTGGTGGAGTTCCTCGGGCGTCCCATGGCTCTGCCAGTAGGGCCGGCCGTCTATCATTTAAAGACCGGAGCTCCGATACTCCCCATGTTCATCATTCGTCAGGGAGGCAGACGGCATAAGGTCATCATAGATTCCCCCTTGGAAATTACGCTCAGTGGCGATGAAGAACGAGATGTATTCACCATTACGACTCAGATTGCCCGCGTCATAGAGTCTTTTATAACACAATACCCCGACCAGTGGTCTTGGATTAGCAAACGCCGGATCCGAACAAGGACGAAGAGAACTACCTTTCTTGATGGAACAGTAAATCCCCTTTCGTGATTTTCCCCCAGATTGTACGATAGAGTGTATAGAGATTTCCTTGCCAAATTATAATTTATAAAAAATTAGATTCATTCTTGACGAAGAACCCTTTCTGTGTTAAGGAGATAATATGAGCGAAATGACTGTAGAGGAGAAAAAAGCAAAGCTCAAAGAGAAGGGTGTCCTCTTGACCATCCAGAGGTCAGCGGTCTTGGAGTTTCTTCACGGCAACACAGGACATCCCACGGCCGAAGCGATCTATCAATCCCTCAGGGGGATGTACCCCGCCTTGTCTCGAGCCACGATTTATAATACCCTCGATCTCTTAAAAAAGCACGGGATCATTCAGGAGATAACCATAGAGCGCAATAAAGCCCATTACGACTATAAAACCGAGCCCCATCATCACTTCCTCTGCAGTCACTGCGCCCGGATATATGACGTGGCTATGGAGAAAGTCCCTTATGAGCGAGAAGCATGGTTGGATGGTCATAAGATGGAAGCGGCATGGCTCTATATGACCGGCACGTGTTCAGCATGCCTCGGCGAGGGGAACGTTGCCTGAGCTCCCTGAGATAGAGACCCTGTGCCGCCAACTACGTCAGGTAATCGTGGGGGCCGAAATATCCAAAACCCATATCATCGATCCAAAACTAGGAACAATAAAAGGGCTGAAGGGAAAACAGGTCTGTGCCATACATCGCCACGGCAAGTGCTTAGCTATAGAGTTGACAGACAACCTATCAATCCTGTTTCACTTGCGCATGACCGGAAGGCTCCTGTGGCACAATGGTAATGGACTCCTACCGCATACCCGTTTGGTGCTCTCCTTTCCTCAGGGTAGGCTTTTTCTCATCGACGTCCGACGCTTTGCGACCGTAACCGTGTGTAAACAGGGGAATCGTCTCCCCGTTGGGAAAGATTCTCTCGAGGATTTTAACCCAGTTCACCTATGGCAGATGGCTCAACAGAGCACCCTCCCCATCAAATCGTTCCTCATGGATCAACGCCGCATAGCAGGTATCGGCAATATCTATGCCTGTGAAATCCTCCATCAGGCTCGCATGAACCCCTGGCGAAGGGTCAATAGTCTCTCCCCTGAAGAATGGGAGGGGATCGGGGAAGCAGCGAAGAAGATTCTCAAGCGGGCTATTGCCTGCCGGGGCACCTCAGTCTCAGACTGGCGTGATCTCTTCGGTAAAGAGGGCAAGAACCAGGGACACCTTCTGGTCTACGCTCGAGAGGGTGAAGGGTGTTATACGTGTGGGGGGGAAATCAAGAGACAAAAATTAAGTGGTAGGGGGACTTACCACTGTCCTACCTGCCAGATCAGTGAAGGAGGGTAATACAACTATGGCTCGATGGAGTTATAAGGCAAGCACGCATAAACTGGCTGATATGTCTTCAGACCCCGAACAGGTCATTGAGTGCGACGACAAAGGTCACTGCCTTGTCCACGACCTCCCCGAAAAGAACCTGGAGGTCCTGGAAAAGATCCTAAACGAGGAGGGCAACGAGGGGTGGGAAATGATTCAATGCCACTACCATGCCGGTGACTTGTTTTGTCTCTGGAAAAAAGAAGAACAAGAGGCATAAGAAAAAAATAGGCAACTCGTCCTTACCCCAGGGGGGGTGGGGGACGACCGGCCTATATTGGACTAAAGTCCAATATACATCTCCTTATTACCTTGACATAATCAATCGTGATGATGGCTTCTATTCTTCTCATCATCAGTCACACTGTTTCATAAAAAGGAGGGATACGTATGGCTAAAAAAGAAGAAGGATGTGTGGCAACGGCAAAGGGACCTATTGTGCCGGAACAAGAAACATCCGCAGCAACCCCGATACACGAACAAAGGAGGGAACCAACGATGATCGCACAGGCTGGCAAACCGGCTCCGGACTTTGAAGCAATCGGCTTTATCAATGGGGGATTTAAGCCTATAAAACTTTCTGACTATAAGGGAAAGTGGGTTGTCCTCTGTTTTTACCCCGGCGATTTTACCTTCGTCTGACCTACGGAGTTGACGGCAGTTGCCGTTAAATATCCTGAGATCAAGAAGATGGGTGTTGAGGTGCTGGCGATGAGTGTTGACAGCCGCTTCTCCCATAAGATTTGGCAGGAGGAGGAGCTTTCCAAGATGGTTGCCGGCGGCGTGCCTTTTCCTCTCCTCTCGGACCCGAGCGGCCGCATCGGGCGGGTCTATGGTGTCTACGACGAGGAAGGGGCCGTCGATATCCGGGGACGCTTTATCATCGACCCCGACGGCGTCATTCAAGCCATGGAGGTCGTAACACCGACTGTCGGGCGCAATGTGGCGGAGATGATACGGCAGGTCAAGGCGTTCCAGCACGTCCGTAAAACAGGGGAGGTAACCCCATCGGGCTGGCAGCCGGGCAAAGCGACATTAAAGCCCAGTCCTGATTTGGCGGGAAAGGTCTGGAAGGTCTGGAAGCCAGAGATGGCTTTTGAATGAGGAATAAGGAGGGAATCATGCAAAAAGAAGAGGAGAGACCCTTGAAAGGGTGTGCCGTAGAGGGGAGGAATGTGAGCCCGGTTGAATGCCGCTGCCCTGAATGCGGCCATGAGGTGGAGCTGTTCTCCGACGAGAGGGATATCACCTGTCCCCAATGCGGCAAGGATGTGACCATGGAGGTGTGTGGGGTCTGAGCTAAGACGTAGCTCGTTACAAAAAATATAACAGAGAGTAATACCTCCTGTTGCTGGAAGGCTCACAGAGGACCGACACCGGCAGCAGCGTGGTCATACACTGAGGAAACATACGTAACAATCATATCAACAAAGGAGGTGTCACATGGCACAAAAAAAGAAGACCTATACTACCGGTTTTGGTGCTCCGGTAGATAATGACCTACACAGCAAAACCGCGGGCACCACTGGTCCTGTATTAATGCAGGATGTGCACTTGCTGGAGAAGCTTGGTCATTTTGACCGCGAGCGCATACCCGAACGTGTGGTGCACGCCAAGGGAGCAGGCGCACACGGCTACTTTGAGGTCACCGCCGATGTCACCAAGTACACCAAGGCGAAGTTTCTCTCCGAGATCGGGAAGCGCACCG
>CAYWLI010000142.1:0-1943 GCA_964459135.1 uncultured Thermodesulfobacteriota bacterium
CCGCGACTCAATGGTCGCTTAGGGGGCGGGCTCGCTATGGAATCCATGGCATTATCCATTGACCCCGCGACCAAGCTCCTGGTATCGACGAGGCCCGTATTTGGCGGTAACGCTCATGCAACGGTGCTCTCAAAGACTGCACGTCCTCAGATGGCTACGGTGAGACCAAAAACAGTGCCCCCGGCAGAGCGTGATGACTCCCGGCAGGGTAAGGTTATTCCTGTAGAAGACAAGATCGACCCTGCGGCGATTAAAGTCAAGGTTGTCGATAGGATAAAAGAAGAGGTAGAAGGTGTGAGGCTGGAAGACGCTGAGGTTGTTATTGCTGGTGGGCGTGGCATGGGCAATGCTCAAGACTTCGGAAAGCTCCGGGAACTGGCTGATATTTTGGGTGGCGCTGTTGGTGCTACGAGGGTTGCCTGTGATGAGGGTTGGGCAGCGGCGACGCTCCAGGTGGGCCAGAGCGGAAAGGTGGTCAGCCCGAAACTATACATAGCGGTAGGTCTCTCGGGCGCCATGGCGCATATCGCCGGCTGTTTGGGGTCAAAGTACATTGTTGCTATCAATTCGGATAAGGAGGCTAATATCTTCAATGTAGCCCACTTCGGTATCGTTGCGGATCATAAAGAAATCTTGCCTACTCTGATTGAGAAATTCAAGGAGCTAAAAGCAGGATAAGCCGAACATGTCCTAGAATGCTATATCGCTTTGCCGATTGCAGTTATTAAAGAATGTTTTCCATTTTGCCCGACATTCCACCATCATTTCTTGCCCGAGTCAGAGGAATAGGCAACGATTAATACTGTTTTGTCATCAACATGTTCTCGCCGCCTATTACAACAGACAGGTGCGGACGGCGTAAAAAGAGAAAATGAAATAGATGAGAGGAGACGGCGGCGCGAATGCCGAGCTGAGCTAGCCACTCAGACGACTTGCCGCGCCTCTGGCGCGAATCCCCCATTCCGGAACTTGAATGGAAACCCGCTAACCCCAAAATATCAACATTTCTCAGTTACCCGGATTCCACTCAGCTCGGCAATGCTGCTCAAAGAGGTTCGTCGCCTGGACTGCAGCTGGATGTCCTCTTATCTCACTATAGATGGAATAACGAACTGTACGTTATTGAGTATTCAGGGGTTACAAAGGTCACATAACGATGGCTGATAAAGAGACAGCGTTGCAAGGAGGACACGGATGATTGCGGTAGGAATAGATGTTGGGGGGAAGAATGCCCACGTCATCATTCTGAAGGGTGGTGAAATCCTGGCAAAAGGAGAAGCTGCAATGGGAATTCACAAGGCTGAGGCGGCTGAACATTTGTATGATGAAACGCTCAAAAAAGCCGGAATGAAAAGAGAGGATGTAGGAAGTGTTATTGCTACAGGCAGTGCAGGCAAGCGTGTCTCCTTTGCCGATAGCGTGATTCCCGATGCAGCGGCTGATGCCAGGGGTGTCAACCGTTTGATCCCCTCAGCACGGACCGTTATTGATGTGGGTGCCGAAGAGGGAAGGGCCATCAAGGTAAGCCCGAAGGGAAGGGTCCTTGATTTTGCTGTCAATGAGAAATGTGCGGCCGGCACCGGCACGTTCGTCGAGACCATGGCTCGGGCACTGGAGATTACCGTGGAGGAGATGGCAAAACTTTCCTTGACCTCCAACCAATCGATTCCCATGAATGCTCAGTGCGCCGTCTTTGGAGAATCCGAGGTGGTTTCACTCATTCATCAGAAGATCGCGAAACAGGATATTGCCAAGGCCGTACATGATGCCATCGCAGGAAGGATCGCCTCAGTAGCGCGTGTCGTAGGGTTGGAACAAGATGTTGTGATGATAGGCGGCGTGGCGAAAAATGATGGACTTGTTGATGCACTGAAAAAAGAAATTGATATGGATCTTATCGTGCCTGAAGACCCGGAATACATGGGTGCCCTGGGGTCAGCTGA
>CAYWLI010000142.1:2043-4606 GCA_964459135.1 uncultured Thermodesulfobacteriota bacterium
TGAGGAAGCAAAAAAAGAGTTCTGGAGATGGCCTGAGGGTACATGGGTCAATCCCCATATCAATTGGAAGCGGGGGAAAATCATCACCTCTGGTGTTGATGTGGGATCTGTGAGCTCACAGGGAGTGGTTCTTGTTGATGGCGAGTTGT
Source organism: uncultured Thermodesulfobacteriota bacterium (assembly GCA_964459135.1). Classification (GTDB taxonomy): domain Bacteria; phylum Desulfobacterota; class B13-G15; order B13-G15; family RBG-16-54-18; genus CAYWLI01. The sequence goes on from CAYWLI010000142.1 coordinate 2,193, forward strand.
ATTCTTTTGGGAGCACACGCACCGGTTTTGATAGTCCTGATAGCGCACGGAAAGCGCTGAACATCGCCTTGGAGCAGACCGATGTGACTGAAGAGAACCTTGATTACTGCATCGGAACCGGCTATGGCAGGGTGAATGTTCCCATGGCTCAGCGGACCATCACTGAGATTGCCTGTCATGCACGAGGGGCACATTTTATGTATGGTCCTGCAGTGCGAACAATTATGGATATGGGTGGCCAAGATTGTAAGGCCATCAACTGTGATGAAAAGGGCAAGGTCCTCAACTTTATGATGAATGACAAGTGCGCTGCCGGTACCGGACGAGGGATGGAGGTCTTTGCCGACCTCATACAGGTACCCGTGTGGGAGATCGGGCCGCGTTCCTTCCAGATCGATGAGGAACCGGAAATGATCAGCAGCACCTGTGTGGTGTTTGCCAAGAGTGAGGTGCTTGGTCTGCTGGAACAGGGCGTGCCTGAAAACCAAGTCATGGCTTCGTACTGTGCCGCTATGGCCCATCGGATCATGGCATTACTGCACCGTCTCGGTGTCCAGGAGAAATTCGTTATAACAGGTGGTATTGCCAAAAACGAAGGGGTGGTCAAAAGGCTTGAGAAGGAACTGGGTATCAAGACCGCTGAGAAGGTTTGGTATAAGCCTGAGTATAAAGACTATCCATTCGACACCCAGATCGCCGGTGCCGTGGGTGCCGCTCTCTTTGCACATGCTATGGTGAGCAAGGGGAAGGTAAAGAGCGTCCGAAAAACCTAAAGGGATACTATCATGAAGGCATTTTATGGTTTTAAGGATGGATCAGGTGACTGGTTTCTCATTATTGATACAGAAAAGTGCAATGGGTGCAGCGCATGTGTAGCGGTATGTCCTGCCCATGCGCTTGAGGTGGGTGAAGATGAATTTGATCCCTTGAGCGAAGAGCACGTTGCTCACGTGAAAGATGAGGACCGTAAGAAGATTCGCTATACCTGCGCACCGTGCAAGCCTGGCTTCAGTATCGACCCTGTACCGTGCGTGGCTGTCTGTGAACCTGGAGCTATTACTCACTCAGATGGTTGGAAACGTTCGTACGGGTAGGGGTAATTTCGATAAAGCTCGTCACGATTGATACTGTGGTTGTCTCTCTAGAGCGCAGGAGTGACTAGATGTTAGAGACAGTAGACATTGGTGACTAACATATCCCTGCAATATTGCAGTGTTTGATCATAAATCCTCCATGTTACTTACATTGTTCTGGGAACAATGCCAGCTCCCCGATGAGTCCATCAGAGTCACTCTTGAAATTATCGTGAAAGAAGGTTATGATATGTTACGGTTAAAACATTCATATAAGGAGGGGTGATATGGACAGGAGGACATTGCTCAAAAAAACCGCTATTGTTCTTTTGCTGGTTTTAAGTGTGGCCCTTGCTACCGGCTGCACGATGAACAAGCAGGTCAGGGAAGACAGGGAGGCAGCGGAGGCTGCGATGAAGGCGGCTGAGGCAGCAGCGGCAAGGGTCGAGGCGGCAGCAGATAGGGTTGAGGCAGCAAGTGATAGGGCTGAGGCTGCCGCTGCCAGGTCTGAGCGTGCTGCTGAGAAGGCAGAGAGGGTCTTTCAGCAGGGATTGCGGAAGTAATAATTTATGGGATAGCGGCTGACTTGATATTTTGTTACGTATTGTTCCTTTTTGGTAAGTACTGTCAACCAGCAGGCATAACAAAGAACGTATAAGACACAGAGCATGCCCCATGTCATTTTTACACATGTTCTTTTGTTAACAAATATAGTTAAATATTACAATATGTTATCTGCTTAACATAATAATTTATCTTAATTTTACTATTTTCTCCTTGCCCATAAAACAGATGAGAGTTACGCTCAACCTGAAGACCTTTTCTTGACAGGTTGCCAAGCCCCGCTATACTTGCAAGTAAAGATACTCACAACGTAAAGGGGAGAAGAAACGATGGATCTTTTAGGGCCGGTCAAGATAAGGGCCCTGGCGTACGGTGATCTGGATGCCATCGTGGAGATAGACAAGGCGATCATGGGGAAGGAGCGGCCCGAGTACTGGAGCATGAAGATAGAGCTCTCGGAAAACAGATCGCCTATGGCCTCGTTGGTGGCGGAGTTGAATGGCACGGTAGTTGGTTTTATCCTCGGAGATGCCAGTGGATGGGAGTATGGTGTTCCTGACACGGTGGGCTGGATCGATATTATAGGCGTGCACCCACAGTACCAGCGGCAAGGGATAGCCAGGATCTTATTTAAAGAGATGGTCGCCAACTTAAAGAAGGTCGGCGTGGATACCATTTACACCTTTGTCAATTGGAAGGAATATGATAGGTTGCACTTCTTTGACAAAATCGGATTTCAAAAGGGTGATATGTTACATTTAGAAATGAAAGTCTAAC
>CAYWLI010000143.1:0-2513 GCA_964459135.1 uncultured Thermodesulfobacteriota bacterium
TTTTACCATTGGCAATTATCCTCCGCACCGGGGCATGATGTCCCCTCTCGTGCCCTGAAGAAGCATAAAACTTTTCTCTATTGTAAAACAAAAGATCGTATTCTCCCAGAACATTATTACGGTACGATCTCCCCTATCTTTCGCGCTACGAGCTCAACCACCCCCCTGGCAAGGTGCATGGCCTCTTCGGCCTCCTGCGGGTCGTCGAAATACCGTGACGGTATTCTACCGGGGAGGCTGTCGGGATAGCGCGATCTGATGGCGTATTCATCGAGCTTCTTCGCCTTTTTGACCTCTTTAAAATCCCGGTCTGCGGCCCATGCCTTCTGCAGAATGTCTTCGAGGGAATGGGTGGTAAAAACTTCCTCTTTGGATTTCACCGTCAGATAGAGATATGCCTTTAAGGCCTTCTCCGCGGCCTGCTGGAAGTGAAACAGCGCCAGATAGAACCGGCCGCGCCTTCTCAGTTCATCGGCATCGGCAAATTCATCCTGTGCCTGCGTGAGCCAGCGCAAGGATTCTTCTTTGTAGAGCCGCAACATCCCCCCTCACCCTGAGAAACCTTATGACTGTATTCGCTGACCTTCTCTTACGAGAGCAACTCCGTCTTATGTGGCCTGAATTGCTCTTTCCCAACCTCTCCCCAAATAAAAAAGGACCCCCTGGTCCCGTGCATCCGTGAACTTTTTACCTTCCCCTGATTGAGCATCCCCATCCCCTGAGTCTTGACTGCTTGATGAAAAGTCTACCCTGATCGACGTTTCCTCTCTCCTGTGCGTAAGATAGGCGAATTGAGCAATAATGTCAACGCCGCACAGACCCCTTCTCTTCCTAACCCTTCTCCAAGAAGAAATCGATCTGGATCTTGCAGCGGTCACAGATAGTCACCCAGCCTTCGTTCTGCTCCGCACTCTTGCATGCCCATTGCGGAATGACCATATAGACCCATGAAAGCTGCTCAGGGGGCGTTTTGCAGAGGGGACAGGGCATGGCCTGCTCCAAGAATTTCTCCTTGGCCTCCTCTACCGAGGGTAACCCACTGCGGCGTTTATCCTCACTGGACATCAGACAATCCTCCCTGATAATGTACTCTCCGTATACCAGGCCCATATCACCCTCCCTTTGGTGCATCACAGATCATCTCTCAGATACCCCCAGATCACAGCCTTACACAAACATCAAAAAGACCAGGAACCCGTAGAATGTCCCCACTAAACCCAGGATGAAGCACCGATATACGTCCATGGCGGTAACCTTGGCAATAACCTGAGATCTCTCCTTGTGCATCATGGCGAACCTCCTTGTCTTTACCGAAACGTATCGATTAATCTTTAAAAGGCTCATCGCACTGTCCCGATCCTCTGCCAGCTGGACTTTTGTATCTCCATGACAAAAATTGTGCAAGAAATGTGCTCATATGCCAAGTTTTTAACTATTCAATATTAAATGGTTTTTGTGATATAAGGGAAGGAAAGGGGCCATGGAGTGACAATTATTGTCACTTTTTTCACCCCATACCGCCGTCTTCTGTCTTTATTGGGAGGCGTGGGTTAGGGTACCCCCCCCCCCCTCGGTCAGGCATGGTTTCGCAACCGGAGCTCCAAGGGGTGGGGGTGCAGATAGTACTGCTGCTGAAGGTACGGCTCATCAGCGAGGCGTACAAAGTGATTGATGAGGGTGAGGGGCACGATGAGGGGGACATGCCCCTCGCGATAGTGGTCGATGACCTCCAACAGCTCCTGCCTCTCAGCAAGGGAGAGCTGTTTCTTAAAATACCCCGCGATATGCTGCAGGCAATTGTAATGCTTCGCCGGGGTGGCCTTGAGGCGCAAGGCCTCCATCAAAAGCTGCTGATACTCTTGATAAAGCGCATTGATCGGCATGGCCGACCCCTGGGCCACCAGCCTTCCCATGCGGCGAAGGTGTCCGGGACTGTGGGAGAGTATCAACAGCTTGTGTGCGGAGTGAAATTGCACCAGTGCGCCGCGACTGCGCTTACGCCCTAAAAACTCCCGCCACCGCTTCATGGTGAAGACGCTCTCGATGAAATTCTCGCGGAGCGAGGGATCATGGAGGCGTCCCTCATCCTCCACGGGCAGGAGAGGAAAGTGGTCCATAAAGACCCTGACAAAGAGCCCGGCACCCGAGGCTTTCGGCACCCCCTGCTCATTGTAGACCTTCACCCCCTTCATACCACAGCTAGGTGATGCGCCCTTAAAGATAAAGCCGCTCAGCTCTTCCCCCTCCAGTTCCCTCACCCGCCTGCTCGCCCAGCGGAGCATGCGCCCCGTAGAGTCCAGCCGGGTGCGCGCGGTGACGAGTTGGGGGGCATGAGGATCGCCCACCAAACGAAGGGGCTCCCGGGGGACACCGAAGCCGCACTCCGCCTCGGGACAGACAGGGCAATACTGCACGAATTGTCCGAGCGTATCAGTAAGAAACCGGTCGAGTTTGTGCCCGCCGTTCCACCGAACCCTCTCTCCGAGCAGGCACGTGCTGATCCCCAGTGTGAT
>CAYWLI010000143.1:2613-4492 GCA_964459135.1 uncultured Thermodesulfobacteriota bacterium
ATGCGCGCGAAGCTGACGGCAACGACCGCCGCAACCCCCAGGTACCGCGGCGCGAGCGCCGCATGCTCTCGGCTTGAGCCCTGCCCATAGTTGGCCCCGCCTACGATGATCCCCCCCCGCTTCTCTCTGGCCCGGGAGGCGAAGGATGGATCGATCCTGGAGAACGTGAACTCCGAAATGGCGGGGATGTTTGAACGCAGCGGCAGGACCTTCGCGCCTGCCGGCAGGATGTCGTCGGTGGTGATGTCATCCCCCACTTTTATGAGAACTTCTCCTTCGAGCTGTTGCGGGAGGGGGGGGAATTCCGGCAGCGGCTGAATAGCGGGTCCCCGCATGACCCGAACCTTTTCAGGCTGAGGGGACGGCGGGATGATCAGATCCGCGCCGCTCCAGAAACGTTTGGGCCAGGGGACCGGGATCCTCTCTCCCTGGGGGAGAAGATCCCCCAGGGAGCGGGGATCGTTAATCGCACCGGCCACGGCGGAGGCCACGGCCGTCTCTGCGCTGCACAGGTAGATCTCGGCATCGGGGGTCCCACTGCGCCCCCTGAAATTGCGGTTGAAGGTGCGCAGGCTCACACCCCCAGAGGATGGCGCCTGTCCCATGCCGATGCAGGGACCGCAGGCTGATTCCAAAACACGCGCCCCGACAGCAATGAAATGCTTCAGCGCTCCCTGCTGGGCCAACATATGCAGCACCTGGCGGGAACCGGGTGCAATGACGAGGTCTACCTCAGGGTGAACCCGCTTACCCTTTAAGACCTCGGCAACACGGACGAGGTCCTGATATGAGGAATTGGTGCAGCTGCCGATGATCACCTGGTGGACCTGGATCCCTGTACATTCCTGGACCGCTCGAACATTGTCGGGGCTGTGGGGCAGTGCCAGCAGGGGCTCCAGCTGGGTCAGGTCGAAAGAGAGCTCCTCGCCGTAGCGGGCATTGGGGTCGGCCGCGAGCGGTGTCCAAGCATCCTCACGCCCCTGGGCCTTGAGAAATCGCCGGGTCTGTTCATCGCTGGGGAAGATGGAGGAGGTGGCCCCGAGCTCTGCCCCCATATTGGTGATGGTGCTGCGCTCGGGCACTGTCAGCCCTGCTACCCCCTTGCCCCCATATTCAAGGACCTTCCCTACCCCTCCTGAAACCGTGAGCTTCCTGAGGATCTCCAGGATCACATCCTTGGCCGACACCCACGGAGCAAGACTGCCTTGCAGGTCGATTTGGACGATCCCAGGCATGAAGAGGTAAAAGGGCCTCCCCGCCATGGCCAGGGCCACATCGAGTCCTCCCGCACCGATGGCCAGCATCCCCAGGCCGCCAGCCGTGGGGGTATGGCTGTCTGAGCCGAGCAGCGTCTTGCCCGGGGCGCCGAAGCGCTCCAGGTGGACCTGGTGGCAGATGCCGTTGCCGGGGGGTGAGAAAAAAACCCCGTACCGTGCGGCAACCGTCCGCAGATAGAGGTGGTCGTCGGCATTCTCATTGCCCGTCTGCAGGGTATTGTGATCGACGTAGCTGACGGACAACTCCGTGGCAACGCGATCGACCCCCATGGCCTCCAGCTCCAGATACGCGAGGGTACCGGTAGCGTCCTGGGTCAAGGTCTGGTTTATGGAGATTCCGATCTCATGCCCCGGCTCTATGCTCCCCGATATCAGGTGGGATGCTATGATCTTTTCAACAAGGTTCTTTCCCAACTCTCTCACTCCCGTAATGGTTCTAAAACTATATTGAAAAAGCAAGAAGCCGTCAACCTTTCGACACTCCGGTCTGAAAGGATATGGCTTACGTTCGACTATGCTCACACCGAAGTCTCAGGCCGAGGGGCTCAAGGTTGACCCTGAACGGCGCTTAGCGCCGCCGAATGGGTCAAGGAGACCACCAT
>CAYWLI010000144.1:0-4364 GCA_964459135.1 uncultured Thermodesulfobacteriota bacterium
AGGTAATAAAATAAATGGTGGAGATGGGGGGATTCGAACCCCCGACCCTCACGTTGCGAACGTGATGCTCTCCCAACTGAGCTACATCCCCACGCCATATCCCTCTAAACTTTATTTATCGAGAAACCCCTTGATCACCCCTTTCAGTTCCGTCAAGTCCGCCCTCTTTACTACATAGGCATCAGAGGCCCAGGTGGTGAGATCGCTCTTATATTCTCCATAGGCGGTACAGATGATCACCGGCAAATCCTTATCCTGCTCCCGTATTCTCTTGAGCACCTCCAACCCCCCCATGCCGGGCATCTTGAGATCAAGGATGACCGCATCGGGCTTCGTCCTGCTGATCTTCTCGAGGGCCTCCTCACCTCTCTCGGCCAGCTCCACCGCATATCCTTCTTCTTCTAACTCCTCTTGATAGAGTTGGCGGATACCCTCTTCGTCATCGACCACCAAAATTCGCTTCATAAACCCTTATGAGAGTTCTCTCTCACCCCTGACTTATTAAAATATCATTTACCACATAAGGATTCAATCCCGCTCCTCAATTTGGATTTTATGGACAGCGGGATCCCGCAGAGCGGGAGGATTCGAGGTTCAAGGATGTTGCGTATACTTTACCGCCCACCACATGATACAAGGTTTTAAAATAATAGCCAATTTTAGGGGGCATGTCCACTGTAAAATCCCCGCTTGAGTAAGAACTCTTCCAGCTTCGGGGGGACGAACCCTTGTACTGACTTCCCCGCTGCCAATCGAGAGCGGACCTCAGAGGAGGAGATTTGGGGCAGGGCAGGCGAAAGCCTGAGAGAAGTGATCTGTGGTAAAAAGGGACGGTTCTCCTCACGTCCAAAAAGCTCCTTGAGATCTCGCTCGCCACGATCCCCTCGATTGGCCACCAAAAACCGGGCCTGGGAGAAGAGTGCGTGGAGGGCCTTATCTCTCTCCTTATAATAGATGGGGTCAAGGACCCGCATGATGGTATCGTATCCCACCATAAAATAGATCTGGGTGTCCTTCGGGTAGACCTGATGCAAGGCCTCAACCTTATCCAGGAATAAGCCCTGATTGGCGATCCCGAGAGAAATCCGGGGATCATCACCGAACAGAACCAAAAGCATAAGGAGTCTGTCCTCCAGCGGGGCATCGATGAGATCTTTGTCCATGGCCCGTTGGTCCAAAACCAATAGGATCTCGTCAAAGGCTACGACCGTACCCGCCTCCCTGACCAGGGCCTCATGAGCTGAGGTCGGGGGATTAAAGGAAGCGGGAAGGAGACCCAGCACCCCTCCCGTGTCACGTATCCCCCGTGTGGCCCGCTTTACTATCTTGATAATGGAAGCCCCCTCCTGCGGAAGGGAATGCACCACCGTTTGCAGGTATTCGCGGGTACGAGGATCTGTGGGGTCTCTGAAGTCAGATAGTGACATGAATATATTGTAACATAGGTGTCTATTAAATGCGGGCCGTACCAGATCCCCCCTCCCCTATCAAGCTACAACCCCACACGCTCATTGCATTCCCCATTGAACCCATACCCTTTTGCTGGTATTGTAAGCGTATCCTCCATCAGTATGGAACGAGTAACGAAATTGCTCCCCGGAGATGCGGGGAGGAATAGTGTCCAGCTGATTAAGGAGAAGCGAGAGGAGGGATAAGGCATGTCCCTGAAGAGGGTCCTTCGATTCCTCGCCTTGATGATATTCATTTTTGTGGTGGTGGTATTCCTCGCCCGCAGCAGTATTTGGGAATTGCGGTCCAAGGCGGAGGAAGGGTTTGCGCAAGAGCGACTGGCAGAGTTGCGGCAGGTGGCCGGTGGTGAATACTCCCTGCAAGACCCCCTCTACCTTGTGACCCCTCAGGGGACAGTGCGCCCCCTGGGCAAAAAATCCCCGCCGAAAGGGATGCAGGAAATCTTGGCCTTACTGACTCCTGAACCCGGAAGCTTTCGCGAAGGGGGTGAATACTGGGTGTACCTCCCCCTGGCGGATGGCACGTACCTCCTCTCCAACACTCCCTATAAGGAAGTCATCGCCTGGACCGCGGGGTTTGAGGCACGGGAGACCCGGAACGCCATTCTCGTCATGGTGGCCTTTGGAATCTTGGCACTCGTGTGGATATGGGCTGATAGAAGGGCCCTGCTGGCTGCCCAGAAGGCGAAGATGGTAGAGGAGCTGGAGAGAAAGGTCCAGGAGCGGACAGAGACCCTGAAGAGGATGAACCGCCTCGCCAGGCTGGGAGAGTTCTCCGCCAGCCTGGCCCATGAGATCCGCAATCCCCTCGGCTCGCTGGTGACCGCTGCCAAGCTGTTACCCACTGTTTCGGGTAATGAGCAAAAAGAACTTGCCGGGGTGATAAAGAAGGAGTCCACCCGGCTGGATGACATCCTGGCCGACTTTCTCAACTTCTCCAAAGATCCCCGTCCCCGGATCACCATGAACCCCGTACACCCTATCCTGCAGCGGACCCTGGAGGGGCTAACAAGGGGTGAAGATTTCAAAAAGATGAAGGTCACATATCGTCTGGATTCCCACGTCAAAGAGGTCCCATGCGACCCAGAGCAGCTCGAACAGGTCTTCTGGAACATCGCCCGCAATGGGGCACAGGCCATGAAGAAGGGGGGGGAACTGCTCGTCTCCACCCATCGTAATGGACGCTGGGTGGAAATAGCCTTCCGGGACAACGGCCCGGGGATCCCCGAAGAAAAATGGGGTCAGATCTTCGAACCTTTCTATACTGAAAAACGGAGGGGGACGGGATTAGGACTTTCCATCGCCAGCAGAATCGTGGAGGCCCATGGAGGATTTATCCAAGTGGCAAGCGACGCCCGTTCCTGGACCCTCTTTACCATCTCTCTCCCCCTGCAGGATGAAGGATGACGGAACAGATACCCACAGGACACATCTTGGTGGTTGACGATGAGCCGTCCATGAGGACGACCCTCTCCATCCTCCTGAAGAGAGAGGGATATCAGGTCTCTCAGGCCGGTGATGGAACAGAGGCGCTGAAGATGTTAGAGCGGGGACAGTATGACATGGTCCTCACCGATCTGAAGATGGAGGGGGTAGATGGGATGGAGCTGCTGCGCCAGGTGAAGGCAGCTGACCCCCAAACCGAAATCCTCATATTCACCGCCTACGGGACGGTGACCTCTGCCGTCGAGGCGATGAAGCTCGGTGCCTACGACTACATTGGTAAGCCCTTCGATGAAGAGGAGCTCCTCCTGAAGGTGAGCAGGGCCTTGGAGCGCAAGTCCCTGGTAAAGGAAGTCAAGGACTTGCGGGCGGAACTCAAGGGGCAGCGGTGGATGGGGGAAATCATCGGCACGAGTAAAGAAATGAAAGAGGTCCTGACAAAGGTGAACCAGGTTGCACCCACCGAGGCCACCGTCTTGATTGAGGGGGAGAGCGGTACGGGCAAAGAACTCATCGCTCGGGCCATCCACCAGGGGAGCCCTCGTCGCGAACGCCCCTTTATCCCCATCAACTGCAGTTCCTTCCCTGAAACCCTCCTGGAAAGCGAGCTCTTTGGGTATGAGCAAGGCGCCTTCACCGGTGCGGACAAGGGGCGCAAGGGACTCTTTGAAGCGGCCCACCAGGGGACCCTTTTTCTGGATGAAATCGGCGATATGCCCCGTTCCCTCCAGGGAAAGCTCCTGCGGGCCCTCCAGGAGGGGGAGGTAAGGAGGCTGGGGAGCACTAACCCTATTAAGGTCCAGGTCCGCATCGTGACCGCTACGAATCAACAGATCGAGGTCCTGGTGGCTCAAGGTATTCTCCGAGACGATCTCTTCTACCGTCTCAATGTGGTCAGGATCCCTATCCCCCCCCTGCGGGAGAGGCGCGATGATATCGTCCCCTTGGCCCACCACTTCCTGGAGATCTATCGAAAGAGGGCCCAAAGGGAGATCACGGGCTTTGCCCCTGAGGCAATCCAGGCCATGCTCAATCACCTCTGGCCCGGGAACGTGAGGGAGCTGGAAAACGCGGTGGAGCGGGGGGTGATACTCGCCCGCTCCCCCTTCATTACGAAGCAAGACCTCTCACTTGGTCTTCCCCTCCCTGAGGGAAGGTCTGGGGGAAAAGGCACCCTCAAGGAGCTCCAGCGGCACCATATCCTCTCCGCCCTGGAACGGCACGGCGGCAACCAGGCCAAGGCTGCCCGGGAGCTGGGGATCGGGCGCAACACCCTCTGGAGGCGTTTAAAGGAGTATGGACTCCTCCCATAGTTCCAGCCTGTAACAATAGTTCCATATTGGAACAATTGTTTTTTTGTCGTTCTCCTGTTTCCCTTTTAAAATCAAATAGTTAAATATTGCTTCTCACTGGCATAATGCTTGCTTAGATATCTTCTTTCAAATAAGGGGG
>CAYWLI010000145.1:0-1705 GCA_964459135.1 uncultured Thermodesulfobacteriota bacterium
ACAGGGCGGGATTGAACCCTTCTTCATTCCGTGCTATTTTCGTAACTTGCGATGGTGATAGTTTATGAGGGCGGATAGTGCTATGAAAAACGGCCTGCTCACTATGAAGGGTTTGAAGACCTATTTCTTTACCCGCTGGGGTGTCGTCAAGGCGGTGGACGATGTCGATATGGCATTGGGAAGGGGTGAAACTCTGGGTTTGGTCGGGGAGTCGGGGTGTGGTAAGAGCGTAACCGCCCTCTCCATCCTCCGTCTGGTTCCCAGGCCCCGGGGGCGCATCGTGGAGGGGAAGATCGTCTTTCAGGGGAGTGATCTCCTTGCATTGCAAGAAGATCAGATGCGTGCTATCAGGGGTGGGGAGATCGGGATGATCTTTCAGGAACCCATGACCTCTCTCAACCCCGTCTTCAGCATCGGCTCACAGGTTTTAGAGGCCCTCTGCGTGCACAAAAAGCTCACGAAGAAAGAGGCGAGACAACGAGTCGTGCAACTACTCACGTCGGTGGGGCTGCCCGATGCTGCACACAGGATGAGGGATTATCCCCATCAGCTCAGCGGCGGGATGAGGCAGCGGGTCATGATTGCCATGGCCCTGGCTGGTGATCCAACGCTTCTGATCGCTGATGAACCCACCACGGCCCTCGATGTAACGATCCAGGCCCAGATATTGGAGCTGATCCAAAAATTAAGGCAGGAACGGGGGTTGGCGATGATCCTGATCACGCACGACCTGGGGATCATCGCTCAGACGGCGGACAACGTGGCCGTTATGTATGCGGGCAAGATAATGGAATATACCGATGTCAAAACCCTCTTTGCGGAGCCCAAACACCCGTATACTATGGGCCTGCTTTCCTCAGTCCACGATCTGCGTCCCATCCCGGGCAATGTCCCCAATCCCCTTGATGAGATACCCGGCTGCAGCTTTCATCCCCGCTGTCCTTCGGTCAAGAAGATCTGCCGAAGGGAGATGCCCCCCCTCTTGACCCTTGCGTCAGGACACCAGACGAGGTGTTGGCTCTATGAATAAGCAAAACGGCCTGGTCGTCGCGAGAGGACTGAAGAAGTATTATCCGCTGTCCCGTGGCCCTTTCGCCCCGGCCGCGGGTGTTGTCAAGGCGGTAGACGGGGTGGACCTTTCCATCAAGGAGGGAGAGACCCTGGGGCTGGTGGGGGAGAGCGGCTGTGGTAAATCCACTCTGGGCAGGTTGCTCTTGCGGCTGGAAGACCCCACGGAGGGGGATATCTCCTTTGATGGGGAGGGGATCAGCACGCTTCAGGGGAAGCAGCTGCGTCAGTTGCGCAAAAAGGCCCAAATCGTCTTTCAAGACCCCTATTCCTCTCTCAACCCCCGCAAGCGGGTGAAGCAGATCATCGAGGAGCCGCTGATTATCCACCATATGTTTGAGAGCAAGCGTGAGCGTGCGGAAGAGGTAAGGCGGCTCTTGGCAGAGGTCGAGTTAGAGGAGGATCATCTCTCCCGATATCCGCATGAGTTCAGCGGTGGTCAGCGGCAACGCGTCGGAATCGCCAGGGCCCTAGCCCTCCGCCCCACGTTCATCGTCGCTGATGAGCCGGTCTCCGCCCTCGATGTCTCCATTCAGGCCCAAATTTTGTGTCTCTTACAGGAACTCCAAGACAAATTCCACCTCACCTATCTCTTTATCTCCCATGATCTCAGCGTGGTGGGACATATCAGCCAGCG
>CAYWLI010000145.1:1805-4336 GCA_964459135.1 uncultured Thermodesulfobacteriota bacterium
CCCACTTCTTTTTAGTCCATTCCCAAGATGGTGTCCGATTTCAGGAAGTCCTCGTCTTTCGTAAAAGAGCTCCCGCTGCCATAGGTTGTGGGCTGGGTTCCTTCTTTGAAACACTCGAATACGACCTCCTTTGCGCCAGGTGAGGCGAGCAGCCCGGTCTTGGGATCGATCTTGGCAAAGACGATCCCTTTGGGGACAAGAAAGTTCTTTACCGGCTTTCCCGCCAAGGCCTTCTGCATATAGGAGAGCCAGATGGGCGAGGCGGCCCGGGAGCCCGTCTCGAACTTCCCCAACGGCTTCGTTTCATCAAATCCCACCCATACCCCGGTGATCACATCGGGGGTGTAACCGACAAACCAGGCGTCGCTATATTCATTGGTGGTTCCGGTCTTGCCCGCACAGGGGCGGCCCAGGGCCTTTACCCTCTGGCCGGTCCCGTGTTGCACTACCCCTTCCAGCAGATTCGTCATGATGTACGCGGTCTGCTCGCTGATCACCTGGGGGTACATGTCCATCTTTCCACTTTTCAGGTCTTCTTCAATGATCGTCCCCCCGCTCGTGCCGAGAGCTGCCTCGAGGGGGAGGGGTTGATGTTCCTCAAGGATTTCTCCCTCTCGATTCGTCACTTGTTTGATGAAGAGAGGGGTGAGAAGATGCCCACGGGCGGCAAATATCGCATATGCCCTCACCAGCTCCAAAGGAGTGACCTCTGAGGAACCTAACGAGAGGGAGAGGTCAGGGGTCAAGGGGGATTCTATCCCCAGCCTCTGGGCATACTTGATGGCGTAGGGTATACCGATATCGCGCATCACCTTGATGGTCACCACGTTTCGGGATTTGGTCAAGGCGGTCCTCAGGGTGGTAGGGCCGTGGAATTTTTCTTCAAAATTTTTGGGCTTCCAATCGTCATCCTTGAGGGCGTCGTAGTAGATGACGGGCGAGTCAAGGATGATGGAAGCGGGGGTAAGCCCCCAGTCCAGGGCAGCGGCGTAGATGATGGGTTTAAAGGCGGAACCGGGTTGCCGGCGGGCCTGCACGGCGCGATTGAACTGGCTCTCCAAAAAGTCCTTCCCCCCCACCATGGCCCTGATATATCCTGTAGGGATCTCCATGGAGATAAGGGCCCCTTGGGCCTCTGGTTCCTGTTCCAGCTCCAGCTTCAATAACCCCTTAGGAGGTATCTCCAACACCGTGGCCTGGATGACATATCCCTCCTTCAGGGCCTGTGCGGGATTCTTCAGCTGGGCATCGCTATAATTCACCTCGGGATCGGGGCTTCGCGCCCAGCGCATCGTCTCGAAGGGGATATACCCCTTTTTTTCGCCAACCCGTACATATATCTGTTTGTTATCTTTAGAGAATCCCGTCACCACCCCCAGGTAGGTTTCACCCACGGTGAGGGGTTTTTCCGTGAGGGTCTGAGCAACTTCCACACAGAAGGCATCGATCTCATCTTTTTGAAGCACCTTTTCCGGACCGCGATACCCCTGTCTCCTGTCAAGCTCCCTGAGCCCTGTCTGTAGGGCCTCCTGGGCCGCTTTTTGGTTCGCGAGGTTTACGGTGGTTTGAACCTGGAGCCCCTGGGTGTAGAGGGCCTCTTCACCGTATTTTTCTTTAAGGTAAATCCTGACATATTCGGTGAAATAGGGGGCGGTGTTCAGGAATTTGTTCTCCCTCGATTGTATCTCTAAGGGCGCTTCGTGCGCCTCATCGGCCTCTTGCTGGGTGATATAGTTTTCTTCTACCATACGCGCCAGGACATAGGCCTGACGTTGCTTGGCCTGTTCGAAGTGATTGATCGGCGAATATGTCTCCGGGGCCTTAGGGAGGGCTGCCAGCAAGGCAGCCTCGGGGAGGGTGATTTCCTCTACCCCCTTGGCGAAGTAATCGCGGGCGGCCGCCTCCACACCGTAGTTTCCGTGTCCCAGATAGATCTGGTTCAGATAGACATAGAGTATCTCCTTTTTGGTGAGATACTTTTCTATTCTGTGGGCCAGTATGACCTCTCTGATCTTTCTGGACAGTGTTCGTTCCCTGGACAAGACCATTGAGCGGACCGTCTGTTGGGTGATGGTGCTCCCCCCTTGGACAATTCGTCCTGCCAGGAAGTTTCTGATCATGGCCCGCAGGATGCTGAGATAAGCAATGCCCTTATGCCGGAAGAAGTTGGCGTCCTCGGCCGCCACAAAGGCCAGGCTGAGAATCTCGGGGATCTGATCGATGGGGACGACGATCCTGCGCTCATTGCTGAACTCCCCGACCAGCTCCCCATCATCTGAGAATACCTTGGTGATGATGGGGGGCTTGTAATCTTCCAACGATTTGATGGGGGGAAGAGTGAAAGCAAAATAGAGGTAGATCCCGAGCCCGACCAATAGAAAGGCGAGGATGAGACAGGGGACTATCATCAAGAGATTGCGTTTTGGCCTTTTTTGTTTCTCTACCTCTAAGGCCTCGTTATTTAAGGTATTGTATTCTTGAAAATCCATGCTATAATCCTAGCACAGAAAAAAAGGAAGTGGAAGGTCAAA
>CAYWLI010000146.1:0-4267 GCA_964459135.1 uncultured Thermodesulfobacteriota bacterium
GAGGGAATATGAGAGAGATATTCAGACATACCCCGGGCCGGATATTTCTCATCGTACTGTTACTGTCACTCATCGGCATGCTCTGGGTGCCGCGGTATTTCTTTGAGCCTCGCATCTTCTTCGGCTGGCTCAGCGCCCCGTATCTTGCTGGGCTCATCTTGATACTCATCTGGCTTATTGCCTATCTCATCTATTTCTTCAGATACTGGCCCTACAGAGATTAATTAAAAAAAAAGGAGACACCATGTTATCTATCATCGTCTTGGGTCTTTTTGGGATTGCTGTCCTTTGGATGGCCGTATACGGCTATCGGATCTCGGCCAAGACTGCGGAGGATTACATGCTGGCCGGCAGGGGAATTGGGCTCATCGTGTTGTTCTTTCTCACCCTCTTCGGCATATCTAGTACCTGGACCTTCTATGCATATCCCGGATTCTTGTATCGCCATGGGCCTGCCTTTGTCTATTTTATATGGGGATGTGTGGCCGGTTTTGTCTCGCTCTACATGTTTTTCGGCCCCCGGTTATGGGCAGTGGCCAAGCTCAACCACTTCCTCTCCCCTGTAGAGGTCCTTGCACAACGATATGAATCGAAGGCCCTGCGCGCCATCTTGCCCCTCATCATCCTCGCCTCCATGGTCCCCTATATCAGCATTGAATCCCTCGGGGTGGGATTGGGCTTTAAGGCATTTGCGGGCGTTCATGAGTCGGTGGGGATCATCTATACGACGGTCCTTTTGATCTGCATCATCCTCTTGGGGGGGATGCGGGTGACGGCCTGGACCAACATCTTCCTCGGCATTATCTATGCAACCACCTTCTTGGGTTCCCTCCTGTGGGTCATCAACAGGGTCTTCCCGGATGGCCTCCCTCAGGCCCTCCAGATCCTCAGCGCCACGAATCCAGAGCTCCTCTCCGCCCCCGGACCGATGGTGGAGGGTGAACCCCTCTTCGGTTATCCGATTATTGTGGGCGTGTTCATCACGGGTTTGATGGCCTTTTCCTGGCCCCACATCGTCATGGGGACCCTCACGGTGCGGGATAAGACCATCTTTAAATGGTTCCCCCTCCTGGGTATCGTAGCGGGAGGAATCTGCTTCTACACCATTCCGTTCATCTGGGGTTCCCTCGTCGCCCCTGCCATAAGCCATATGGATGGCACCCTGGTCCCCGTGGTCAGCGGCAAGGCTGCGGACAATGTCGTCCAGGTAATCATTACTAAATATCTCCCCGGGTGGTTCTCAACCTTTGCCCTCATGGGGGTCATAGCCGCCGCCCTCTCCACCGCCGCTATCCAACTGATGACATCGGCCATTCTGGTCTCGAGGGACCTGATCCATGGGTTTTTCAAGCCCGATGCCACTGACAGACAGCTTATCATCTGGACAAAGCTCTCCGTTATCGGCCTGCTCATCTTGTCCGTGGGGATTGCCCTCTGGAACCCCGTGGCCATGGCCCTCTACCTCACCAGCATAGCGGTTCCTGGATTTGCCCAGTGGGCACCCTGTCTGGCCGGTGGGATCGTCTGGAAACGGGGGACAAAACAGGGGGCCATCGCAGGGGTCCTGGTTGGTACGGCTATGTTAGTTGCCGCATTCATCTTTCACTTGCCCAGCTTCGTTATCATTGGCTCCTTCATCGTCAATGCCCTTGTCTATGTCATCGTGAGCCTGCTAACCCCCAAACCAGCGGAACATATCGAACGGATGTTCTTCGATGAGGTTGAGGAGTTCCTGGAGGAGAAGGCCTGATGGATTGGCGGCTGCTCCTCAACCCCAAGGCTGAGGCGGCAGATCTGCTGGCCATGCCCTCGGCCATAGCTGAGGCCAGGTTGGCGGGGCGCTATATCCTCACCAACAAGCCCGTACCGGAGACGATTATCATTCAACGGGTTCAGCGAAAAGGCCTGGTGGTCGGCACAGAGGTGGTGGTCGATCGGGAGGAAGCAGAAAAGCGAGGGATCGATGTCGCCATACAGCCGAGGGGAGGACGCCGGGGGACGCGCGCGGCGGAGACGATCTCCCTCCAGGAGCTGATGCTCAAGGCGAAGGATAAATTTAAGACAGCGGATACCCCATCCGATGAAACCGCTGCCCTCATCTATACCTCCGGCACCACAGGAGATCCTAAAGGGGCCATGATCACCCACGAAAATTTCCTGGCCGAGTGTGAGGCATCTTTAGAGGCCTGTGTGACTACAGAAGATGACCGATTCGCCAGCTTGGTCCCCTTCTTCCACATCTATGGCCTGGCTGTCGGCTTGGTGGTCTCCCTCTTCAGGGGGTGCGGCTCGGTACTGTTCCCCCAATGGCTCCCCCGTCAGGTCCTCAGGAGAATGAATGAGGAAAAGATCTCCGTCCTTGTCGCCATACCCACCCAATACCACCATCTGCTGCTCGCCGCCAAAAGGAAGCCCATTGCTCAAAATTCCCTCAAGTATTGCATATCGGGGGCAGCCTCCTTACCTGTCGAAGTCATTGAGGCCTTTAAGGATGCCTTCGGCGTCGATATCATGGAGGGATATGGCCTTACTGAGACCGCGGCCGCGATAACGATTAATCCCAGCGACAAGACAAAACCAGGCTCGGTGGGTCCGCCGGCCATAGGCATCCACATAAAGATCGTCGATGACGAGGGGAAGGTGTTGTCTCCTCACGAGACGGGGGAGATCCTCGTCAAAGGCAAGGTGGTGATGAAGGGATATTACAACCTCCCCGAGGAGACCCGGGCGGTCTTACAAGGCGGGTGGTTTCGTACAGGAGATATCGGATATCAAGACGAGGAGGGCTATATTTTTATCACCGACAGAAAGAAGGACATTATTATAAAAGGAGGCTTTAACATCTCTCCGTCGGAGATCGAAGAGTGCTTGCGTACTCACCCCAAGGTACAGGAAGCAGCGGTGGTGGGCCATAAGGAGAAGGAGGGGAGAGAGGAGGCCATCAAGGCCTTCGTCGTCCCTGCCGAGAATGAAGAGATAACCCCTGCGGAGCTCATTAAATTCTGCAGGACGAACTTGGCCCCCTATAAGGTACCTGATGAGGTAGTGTTTAAGGAGGCCCTGCCCAATAGCGTTTCAGGCAAGGTGCTGAAAAAGGAGCTGCAAGAGGACTATAAAGACATGAGGATGATAGAGAGGAATGAACTTAGGGCAACTGCTAGAGGAAAAGACTAAACAGCATCCCAAACGGGCCGCCCTCATCCATGAGGGGAAGAGCGTAACCTTTGAGGAGTTCAATAAGAACGTCAACAGACTCGCCAACGGGCTGAAGGGGCTTGGTATCGAGCGTGGCGATCGTCTGGCTATCATGCTCCCCAACACGCCGGAGTTTGTCTATGCCTTTTTTGCCTGCCAGAAGTTGGGTGCGGTAGCGGTCCCCTTTAACACCATGTATAAAGGTGGTGAGATACTCCACATTCTCAATGATTGCGGGGCAAAGGCCATCATCACCTTGAACAGTACGGTGCCCCTTATCAACGAGATCAAACCCGAACTCCCCCAGCTCCAACATATCATCACCACAGGGGAACGCAGCCTCACCTTTGCGGACCCTGAATCCACCTTCTTTCTGCAGGGGGTATTATCCAAAGATGTCTTCAAGGACTTGGACGACGCCTATCAGAGGATAGGCGATGTACTCGTACAAGGGCTGCAGGAGATGGGGGTACAGGAGGTATGGTACAAACACAGGGGGAGCCTGCGGGTGGGGGGAAGAAAACTGGCGGGTTTCTATTTCTCCGAGATTGAAACCCTGTACATCCTCAATTTGATCTGTTTCCTTGCCCCCTTTGACCCCTGGGATTTCTTTCACGTCATATGGGTCCCCCCAGAGGTAAAGGACAAGGTCATCGAACCCCTCACCTCGATCCAGGAGGAATTGGGAAAACGGCCAACTGATGACGAAATCCAAAAGGCCGTCGTTGATGCACTGGAAAAGGGGTTGGGGGTTACCCTGCAAGAAGGTTCTTTGGCGCGGGACGAGGTATTCGCCTATGAGAAGTATAAGGCCACGGCCAAGAAGAAATAACATTCTTCTAGCTGGTCTTTGCCGAAGATCGCGGGTCGACCAGCTTCCATAAAATCAGCAGTTGTTCGCGTCGCCTCATTACAACATACAGGCGCGCACGGTTTAGCCGGGCGTAACGAGAAAATACAATAGATGAAAACGACGGCGGCACGAATGCCGAGCTGAGCTAGCCACTCAGACAACTTGCTACGCCTCCGGCGCGAATCCCGCTTAGCGGGACTAGAGCGGAAATCCGTCTAA
>CAYWLI010000147.1:0-1702 GCA_964459135.1 uncultured Thermodesulfobacteriota bacterium
GGGGTCGGGTCTATTTTCTTGACATCTCCTTCAAGTCAGTTAACCCCTTCTGTGCAAGCTTGAACAAAATAGACCTGCCCCTCTGTTCTAACCGATATTGAAAAACACAAACTCTACATCGGCGCGCTATGTGAGCTTGTCTAAAGCCAGCACCCCTCCTAAACCAACGTTCTCGCGTTCGTCTTCTTTGATCATGACGACAACGGATTCTCTTGGCACACCGTAGACTTCAACCATGACGTCCGTCAGCTTCGCAACCAATTTTTTCTTCTTTTCGATGTCGGGCTGTTTGAGAACATTAACTTGGATAACAGGCATATGCTTCACTCCTTACATTTTTTACGCTTCTTATTTTCCTGATGAGAAGCAGGCAAAGGTGTCAGCTCTACACTATTCACTCAGTAGCAATAACAGGAGGGGTCTAGTCTATTTTCTTTGTATCGGCTTTAGGAGCCGTCCTTAACTAATTCAAATGTAACCTTACCCTTTGTATCCTTACCGCTTTCCTTCCTTCTTCTTCGGACGTTTGCTTAAATACATCCAAAAGAAGATGATGGCAATGAGAAAGACAATTATGATGATATATTCGATGTCGTAGGTCTTGAAGAGGTCTACATAACGGTTGAAATCACCCATCATCACACCTCCTTATTATGCTTTTACTCGCGATTTCTGAGCAGTATCTTCAAAGGTCAAGTACGATCCCAATCTCAACAACAGAAACATGGCGCAGGCGATCAGGACAACATCAACATACGCCTTTAATAAGAAGACGCCAAAGAAGCCGAAATAGAGGGTGATGCCCGCAACCGTCGCCTCCAAAAATACCGATCTCGGCTTTCGCGTAAGACAGAGAAAGGCACACACCGTTACCATAGTCGGACAGTTGACAATCCCCAAGGGTGAATAGAACAACGCATTGAGCCATAGGGGGCTCTCCACCCAATGTAAGTACCAGAAGCCGAACACCAGTCCCACAACCCCAAAAAACACATTCGCCCCCGCTATGTTCTTCAACTCAAAATTCAGTTTCTTTTTGAGATATGCATGAATGATAAAGGCCAAAAACATGGCAAAGATGATGATGTTGGGAAGGATCATGTATGCTACGGCAATGGTCAAAGCTGAAAGGGAGAGCAGGGCAATGAAAAAAGCGAACAGGACCGTTCTGATCTTTTTAAAGACCAGGCCGACCACGAAAACAAGCAAAAATAGTATGTGGGCAACAACGGAAAAGGGTCGTGTCTGATCGACCACCTTTATGAGCATGTCATAGATCTCTTCCGGTGAACGAAAAAACAACGCCATACTAAAGATGATAGCAAGCAATACACCCCAGATGGTCCATTGGATTATTGCCTTCATCCCTTCATACCCCCTTTTCCTCCTTGGCAGTGTCCTGCCTCAGGACAGGTAACCGAAAACCTTTTGTGGAGATGTCCTCATCTCCCAAACCTCCCGTATTGCTTCACACCCTTCCTTACGGAGTACCTGTGATACCTTACCAGTTCCGCACAAATATTTCAATACGTGAACCCTCTCTATCCCATTCCTTGATTTCATAACGAAGGAATGCTATTTTTTACCATAGCAAAATCAACTCCGTAGCTCCTTTCCCCATGTTGAAACCGTCGACGCCAGAAGGCCGTGAGGGACATGCACCGTGGTCCGTCCTCGTGTTCGTCCTCCTTGCCGGCCTGGC
>CAYWLI010000147.1:1802-4131 GCA_964459135.1 uncultured Thermodesulfobacteriota bacterium
AAAGCTCAGGCGCACGAAGCGCCTTCTTTAACTGGGATATCTGGCTCATGGGCCTTGCGTTATGCTGTTTCAGTGTCATGTACGGGTCATTCATCACCTGGACGCCGACGTTTCTCTATACGGTACGGGGAACCTCGCTGGCCCACGCATCCCTGCTCATGAGTTTCGTCCCGATCTTCGGGCTTATCTCCGCACCCCTTGCCGGTTGGTTTGTCGGTAGAATTCTCCACCGCAGGCTCATGTGCGCCATCGCCATGACGCTTTTTGCCGCCCTCCTGCCGTGGGCATCCGTGCTGAACGTGCAGCACCTCATACCCTTAATGGCTGTAATCGGACTCGTCAGCAGCACCATTCCAACGGTCATTTTGTCTCTCGTAGCCGATCTTTCGTTGAAAGGGAAGGTAACCAGCGTGCCGCAGGCAGTCGCCTATATCGGGCAAAGCACGGGTATACTGATCGGGCCAACGGCCTTCGGCGTCATGGTCGACCTCACAGGCGGATGGTCAACCCCCTACTGGCTGCTCCTCCCGGTAGGACTGGTGGGGGCTGTTGCGGCACTGCTGCTGCGCCGGCGTCTCCTGGCGCGGATACGGGCGGGGACCACCCCCCCGGGCTCCCGTTACTGAAGGGCCTGCTTGGGTTCAAGGGGTCACCTCCAGGTTACAAGGGCTTTTCTTCTCTTTTAGGCGTCCGGTTAACTGCCACTCCAGAAAAATTCGATACAACACAGCACGAGAGACTTGGGCTTGCCTCAGGCACGGGAACTTGCTAGTATGTATCGGCTTCATCGTTCACACACAAGGGGGGTTCATCCATGCTGGCAAAGGTACTGAGCAGCGCGGTGCTGGGGATCGACGGCTACATTGTAGAGGTGGAGGTGGATATTGCGGGGGGGCTTCCCTCTTTTTCCACGGTCGGTTTGCCGGAAGGCGCGGTCAAGGAGAGCAAGGACCGGGTGAAAGCGGCCATCAAGAACGCGGGGTATGAGTTCCCCCCGCGCCGGATCACGGTCAACCTGGCACCTGCCGATATCAAAAAGGAAGGCTCGGCCTTCGACCTTCCCATTGCGATTGGGATCCTCTCGGCCCAGGGGATTATACCCCCGGACCATCTTCATGATTACCTCTTTCTGGGTGAGCTCTCTTTAGATGGGGGAGTAAAACCCATCCGGGGCGGGCTTCCCATGGCCATGGCAGCCAAAGGAGCTGGATTGCGGGGGATCTGCCTCCCCAAAGCCAATGCGCGGGAGGCAGCAGTAGTGGATGGCCTTGAGGTCTTACCCATGCAAGGGCTCGGACAGGTGGTGAGCCTGCTACGGGGTGAGCGTGAGATCGCCCCGGTCCAGATTGACATGGCGGAGATCTTCAAGGAGGCAGGGCAATACCCCGAGGACTTCAAGGACGTGAAGGGGCAAGAGCACGCCAAGCGGGCCTTGGAAATTGCCGCGGCCGGAGGACACAACATCCTCATGATCGGCCCTCCGGGCGCGGGTAAGACCATGCTGGCGCGCCGCCTCCCCACCATTCTCCCCCCTATGACCATTGAGGAGAGCCTGGAGACCACCAAGGTCCACAGCGTGGTGGGACTCATCCCCCAAGAACGGGCCCTGACGATCATCCGCCCCTTCAGAACCCCGCACCATACGATCTCCGATGCCGGGCTCATCGGCGGGGGACAGATACCCCGCCCCGGAGAGGTGAGCCTCGCCCATAATGGGGTCCTCTTCCTCGATGAGCTGCCGGAGTTCAAAAAGAACGTCCTGGAGGTCCTGCGCCAGCCCCTGGAGGACGGGAACGTCACCATCGCCCGGGCCACGACTTCCCTCACCTACCCGGCGCGCATCATGCTGGTGGCGGCCATGAACCCCTGTCCGTGCGGCTTTTACAGCGACCCCCAGCATGAGTGCACCTGTACGATCCCCCAGATCCAGCGGTACCGCTCCCGGGTCTCCGGCCCCCTGCTCGACCGGATCGACATCCACATCGAGGTCCCGGCAGTGCGGTATCGTGATTTGACGCAGTGGCAGGAGGGGGAATCCTCCGGCCAGATCAGGGACCGGGCCAAGGTGGCGCGGGGGATCCAGCACGAACGGTTCCAGGGGAAGCGGATCTTTTGCAACGCCCAGATGACCTCCCGGCACCTCAAGCGCTACTGCCAGATCGATGAGGAGGGGAGCCGCCTCCTCGAAACCGCCATGGCAAAGTTCGGCCTGAGTGCCCGGGGCTACACGCGGATCCTGAAGGTGGCCCGCACTATTGCCGATCTGGAGGGCGCCGAGGCCATCGCCCCGCACCACCTCTCCGAGGCCATCCAGTACCGGACCCTGGAC
>CAYWLI010000148.1:0-4018 GCA_964459135.1 uncultured Thermodesulfobacteriota bacterium
GCTTGTTTTTTTAACAACAATTAAAGGCATCCTTATGTATACTCATATAAAAAAATTGTTCCTCAAAGCCCATTGAGGTCTATCTCTGTATGGCTTCAGATGAAAGGTCTCTGTTGTAAAAGCGTGCTTATCCTTTCTCTCGCTCTTTCTTTTCTCTGTAGACGGGTATGAGCTTGTTAACGGTTATGGTGAGCAGGGACGCGAGGAATATAACGCCGAACGTCAGCAGTGATTTTAAGATAACATAACTTTTTTCGACAACACCCCAGATCGCTAATATGGAAATTGTTGTTCCTGCGACGATGCAGATAAGACATATGACAAAGCAAATGAGGTTTATCGAAGTTAACATATAGTACCCTTTATGATTAAACTGTTGATTGTAATCTGAGCCCTTATCTCCGCAAACTGATCATATCATATTGATTATGTATGAGCAACAGGAAGGTGCCTTAAAAGTTCTAGATGTTCACAAGGAACTTTTTGACTATTAAGGGAATGCTCAATAGTATTTTTGCCGTTTGATATTTTTTGCGACGCAGAATATTAGACTTGACAAGTATTACTAATTTGTGCTAAAGTTTTACATTAGGGGTTTACTAGGTATTAGTTATAAGTTATTTAAAAACAACAAAGGAGGGAACTATGAAACTGAGTGTTAAAGCTTTAATGTTTGCTTCGGGTATTGGTTGGGCATTGATAGTACTGGTAGTAGGCATTTTAAACATGATTTTTGAGGGATACGGAGCGG
The DNA here is from genome assembly GCA_964459135.1 of uncultured Thermodesulfobacteriota bacterium. Lineage (GTDB taxonomy): Bacteria > Desulfobacterota > B13-G15 > B13-G15 > RBG-16-54-18 > CAYWLI01. The sequence continues at coordinate 752 of CAYWLI010000148.1, forward strand.
CGTACTTGCAGACACTGGCTGCGCCCTTTCCATGGTACTCTGCTTCGGGTGGGGTAGGCGACTTGATTATTGGAATCGTGTGGGCGTTGGTGGTTGGCGGTGTTTGCGGAATAATTTTTGCCCTGCTGTACAATGCCTTTGTCGGCAAAAAAGCTGCGCCCAAGAGAGCAGCAGCTCGGAGACCTGCACCTAAGAAGAAGGCTGCGCCCAAGAAGAAGAAAGCTACACCCAAGAAGAAGAAAGCCGCACCCAAGAAGAAGAAAGCTACACCCAAGAAGAAGAAGGCTGCTCCCAAGAAGAAGAAGGCTGCTCCCAAGAAGAAGGCAGCTCCTAAAAAACGCCGCTAGTAGATAAACGGTTTCAGGAAAACTCATTCTAAGTCAACATACCTAAGCCTAGAAGAGCAAAGAAGTTATAAAGACCCCTTCAAAACGAAGGGGTCTTTTGTTGTTCAAAATCAACAGGAGTTTTTCAAAGGGTTTGTTAAGAGAAGGGCTTCCTTATTTTCTCGTGGTCATGTTTCAGGTTCGGCAGACTTGAGCGCTTCCTGATGCATGATGCGCTCTCCCCTGTATGAATGGAAACCGTGGAATCGAGAGCTTCAATGTGATAGTGATCGGTGATGCGGTATTGAATCGATCGGCGACAGAAACGAGGGTGTCTCTTCTTGCACCGCATAGACGAATTTTTACTGGGTCACGAAATCATTCTTGAGGAGCAGTTGGTACCGGGCATCAAAGCCTTGTGCGGCCCCCGGTGGGACTAAAATGCTATGTTGTCCCGCAGGGAGGGAGTATCCTCTAATCTCGGGGTTCAAGTCCTTGATCGCCTTAAAATAGGTGTTTGCAGCCTGGGCGATAATGCGAAGGTGGGTGTCACGAGGGCAGTTAATCTGAATCCGATCGAATTCGATTGGCGGGTAAAAATCTTCATCTGCGAGAAGAAATCCATATTTCTTGGGGTCGGAGAAAATAAGCTTGATCGAAACAATCCTGAAGACATACCTTTGGGTTTCAAGGGGAAGATAGAGTTGGTAGTAGTTATCGGTTCCCTGTTCTTTGATTTCCCGCGCAAGTCCCACTTCGCCCATATTGTAGGCAGCAGCAGCGAGCGACCATGATCCAAACGTTTTGTGGAGGTTCTTAAGATAGTTAATGGCTGCTTGGGTCGAGGGGAATATATTTCTTCTTTCATCGATGCGGCTGTTAATAACAAGCCCATGCTGTCGGCCAGTATGCCTCATAAATTGCCAGAACCCTATCGCACCTTTATGTGAGCCTGCGTGTGGCAGAAGGGCGCTTTCTGCGATAGGGACAAATTTGAGGTCGTCTGGCATTCCATTCTCTTGTAGTTTTTCTTCAATATAAGGCAGATAGCGGTGAGAGCGCTTCAACCAAAGAATTACTTGGGGTTTATCCCAGAACGTAAGGAGGAGCTCCTTTTCCAGTCGCTCCCGAACCTCCTGAATTTCGAGGGGAACGTGTTCTCCACAGAATTCCAAAGGCGTTTCTATTCTGAGCGAAGAAATAAGAGAAGGATAAGAGGTGGTTTTGGGAGATTCAACAAAGATATGCGGCCATGAGAATAGTCCTATGCCGAGCAGAGCTACGAGAGGCCATTTCACAAAACCTCTCTCCTTGAGATTAAGTTTTTGCATCAACTTTTTTTCCTTCTGGATGTTACTCGTTTTCAATACAGCGATAACTTTAGGTTATCTTACCTTGTCTTGACCTCTCCCATCACAATGGACCGTCTATTCCCATGTGAAATAGAGCAAAAAAGGTCGTGGAGATATCACGGTTGTCTCCGAGCCTTCTCTAAGACGTCTCGTATAAAGGGGAAGATATAGACCTCCTCAGTGTCGAAAGAAGAGAGTCCCTGAGCCACAATAGTTATTTGGTCATCTAACGATTTTGATCGGTCAATAAAAATCTTAAAGGTCCCATTGATTTTGCAAAGACCTCCTTTTACGGAGAACTCTTCTTCTCCCAGTTTTTGATAGACAATTTCGACACCCAGTCTCTCGGCGAGATCCTCAAGATATTCTATAACCTGACTGGATTGCATGTTGATGTACCGTGAGGCCTTTCAGGTATCACTCTCGTCGCTAGGGAAACAGACTTTATTGAGGTGTGGTAAGTGTTTTTTTTGCAAAATGTCTTGCATCTTCCAAGTCTGATTCGTCAGGGTGGCTCACTGCACTTTTTGCCGTTTCTGCCCACGCTCGATGCTCTGGTTGTTTAAGAAGGGCCTCAATAAGCTTTGGGTCTACTTTTCCCCGGCACCCAAAGGTGCCAAGCAATTTTAAGTTTGAAGCGAGACTAAGGGCATGTTCGATAGCGGTGACAGCCAACTCCCCTCCTCGAAGAGATCCATGGGTGACAAAAAAGGCAAGCTTTTTGCCTGGGGGGATACTCTTGATAAAATTTTGCACAGGTACAGGAACACTATGTGCGTGTACCGGGAAACCACAAAAGATGATGTCATAGCTATCTAGGTTTTTCGCCTCTTTGAGGGGTACTATTTCCTTTGTAGCCCCTATGGCCTGGTAGATAGCCTGCGCTACTTTCTCTGTGTTACCGGATTGCGTGAAATAGGTGACCAGTACCTTCATACTATCCCCCTCTATTAGCTAATGCTTGCTCAATATTTTATCATGATTTTGAGATTTGTTCAATCTACTAAATTCTAAGTCTGGGCATTTTGAAGTTAGTCTTATGTGCAAGAAGAGAAGCGTGGTAAGTGTGTTTATGGAGAACCTACAGTCTACGATGCTGCAAAGGAAAAGCTATAGGAAATTGATTTCCTGTAATTTATTTACAATTATCAGAAGTAAAGATTTGACCACTCCGAAATCTTTTTGTCTGGATAATAGTCTGGAACGAGCTTCTGGAGTATTTTTATGATAGCTCGTCTCTCTTTGTGATTTACTTTATCGAAGAAATTCTCGATCTCAAGTTTCAATGTGTTCCATTCGACCGGGCTGCCATTGACCTCAGATATCTTTGGGTGTTTTGTGTTTATCAGGTTTTCTCTATCGGTTATCAATTCCTCATGAAGCTTTTCCCCAGGTCTCAGGCCAATAAACTTAATGTCGATATCCTCCCTTAGAACAAGGCCCGAGAAGGAGATCAGGTCTGTTGCAAGGTCAAGAATCTTTATGGGTTCTCCCATGTCTAATAGATAGATTTCCCCTCCCTTTCCCATTGCTCCCGCCTGAAGGACAAGCTGGGATGCCTCCGGTATGGTCATGAAATAGCGGGTTGC
>CAYWLI010000149.1:0-3992 GCA_964459135.1 uncultured Thermodesulfobacteriota bacterium
CGACATATCAACCACGTATCCCTCACGGGCCGGAAATGGCTGGAAGGTCTCCCATCTGCATAGCGGGTTGCAATGGGAATTTCTCGTACAGAGTGCCCCCTTTTGCACGCCTTTATGAGAAGCTCAAGCTCACCCTCATACCCTGCGGCGCGCAGCGGTAGCCCCTGCAATACCTCGGTCTTTATGAGGCGATAGCCAGACTGGGTGTCGGTGAGGGGGGTGCCGATCAGTTTGGATACGGCCTTGACCCCGAGTCGGTTCCAAAATCTCCTCAGCCAGCTCATGGCATCGAACTCCCCTGCCCGGGACCCGATGATGATATCACCCGTTCCCTCCTGATAGGCCCGAACGAAGTGGGGGATGAAGGCGGGATCATGCTGGCCATCGGCATCGATGGTGATGATAGCCCTGTATCCCTTCTGCAGGAGAAACCGGAAACCGGTTTTCAGGGCCGCCCCCTTCCCTTTATTGGTCCGGTGCCTCAGGAGCTGGACTCCGGTATCAAGGGCGATCTCAGCCGTTGCATCTGTCGAGCCGTCGTCCACCACCACGATTGCCAACCCGGAGCCCTTGATCCCCTCGATTACCCCCCGGAGGCTGCGAGAGGCATTATAGGCGGGGATGAGGATCGCTATTTCAGCTCTGCCCGTCATCTGCGCTTGAGAAACCTCCGCAAATCCCCGTCCCAGAGGAGCGAAAAGAGGGTGAGAAACCTTCCCACCGTCGGCATGGGGTCGTCCCGGGAGAGGATGTCGTAGGCCATCCCCCGGAACTGAAAGAAGCTCGGCTGGAGATGAAACCGCTGGGGATTCGTGAGAAAGTGGAGGATGTCCCCCGGCAGGAGCCATCGACACCGGGCACCAACCTTGTAATCCAGAACCGGCTCAAACTCCTCACCCATGGCCATCTTATACAAGAGGTAGGGGAAGTCCACCCCGGCGTGGATGGCGAGGGCGAGAGAACCCCAAAAGCGGGGGTTGAGCTCCATCAGCTTGGGCTGGTTGTCCCGGGGGTCCACCTTAAACTCCACCATGGCGACGCCGTACCACTGCAAAGACCTCAGCAACCGGATGCCGAGCTCTTCGATCTGGGGATGGCGCACGCTCTCCCGCAGGGTGCTCGGTCCACCCTTGACCGGATAATCCCTCAACCTCCGGTGGACAAAACAGGCCTTCACCTGACCTTTATGGTCGAGGAGGGCGGAACAGCCAAAGGCCTCCCCTGCAGGGGGGATACGTTCTTGGATTAGGGGAAAGGGGAAGTGTCGGTGGACCTTCTGGTATGCCTCAGGGAGATCTTGTTCCCGCTCCACATAGGCGATACCAAAGGCTCCTGAGCTTATCCGCGGCTTGATGACCCAGGGGGGTGGTATCGTATCCGCCACAACCTTAAGATCCTTTCTATCCTCTATCCAGATGGTCCGGGGGATGGGAATCCCTTCTTGTGAGGCGTACCGCAGCAGCCATCCCTTGTCCCTTACGTTACGTATATCTTTATAGGAGGGGATAGGCAGCCGGGTCAGAGGTGTGAGCTCATCTTTATGGTGCGCCAGCAGCAGGAGGGTTTCCTCCTCCATGGGTATGAGCATATCATACGTTCTCTCGGTCAATTCCTGATGAAGAAAGGCAAGGAAGGCCTTAGGGTGTCTGTGCACCGAAGGGTAGACGACCCTCCGGCTGCAGTATTTGGAGAAGAGAGCGGTAGCCACCCGGGAGTTCTCTCCGACGGTCACCTCCAAACCCCTTCTACCGAGGGAGCGGACTACCGCTAAGGTCTTTCTCCAATGGCCGTCCGTAATAAAGATTCTGGGCATTACCGTCCGTTACATAAGCAATTCATCCCATTGCAGATGAGATTGCTGCATACAAGGTGTTCCACAGGCTGCTTAAGAATGCCTATCCCGCCCATGGCGGTGCGCAACGACGAAGGATGATAGAAATCCTGCGCAACGAGGGATAAAAGGTTATGTTTCAATAGCCTGGCCTTTCTTGACAACGGGAATTGTCTATTATATAAAGACGGAGCGGGTTCTACAAATGAAAAAATTTATCCTGGGGATTTTTATCGGTGTTGTGTTGATATTACTCTTCACCTATCTGGGGGGCGGGAGTGCCTTGAAGACGGTGGGGGAGAAAACCATTGAAGTGGGAGAGCGGGTTGAGGTTTATGAGCAGGCCCTCAAAGATGCCACCCAGGGACTGTTGACGAAAAAAGGAGAAGGTGCAAAGGAGACGACACAGGAAAAAGATATCAAGAAGTAATAATGATTTAATATTTTATTGAAAAACCCTGAAGATCTCCCGTATATTCCTCCCAGTGCGTCGTTACTTCTTCCACGTGAGCCCCCGGCGGGCCGTGTTTACACCATTGAATGAGGGCCTCGACGCTATCCCGGTCCCCCTCGAGGAGACATTCAACGCTTCCGTCCCGAAGGTTGCATACCCAACCATTCACCCCTAGTTCCTGGGCCTTCTGCTGTGTGGAATATCGGAAAAATACCCCCTGTACAATCCCCTCTATACGCACTCTTGCCCTTACCTTGTTCGTGGGTTCCATGAGATACGTCCAGTATGCTCCCCCCTGTCAGGGCCGACAGCATACCAAGAGAGGATGATCTACCTCTTTTTCCACCGCAGTAGATATGCTACATTGTCCAGGACAGCGGTGAAGTAGACATTTTTTATCTCAAATCCCTTGGGCATCTGTATCTGAGCAGGGGTGAAGTTGAGGATCCCCCTTATATTGGTTTGCGCTATCAGATCGGCGACGTTTTGTGCCTCAGAGGCGGGGGTGGTAATAATAGCAATATCGATGCGTCGATCCTTGGCCACCTCTTTCAGTTGATTGGGGTGCAGTATCTCCACCGGCTTGCCGATTCGTTCCGAGAGCCTCCCCACTACTCCTGAAGGGTCTATGTCAAAGGCGGCGGCGATTTTATAGTTCTTTTTGAAGAACTCTTTATAGAGGAAGAGGGAAGATCCCAAATTGCCGATGCCGATGATTGCCAAACGCCACTCCCGATTCAACCCCAAAATGGTCTTGATGTTGTCTCCGAGGTCCTTGATATAATAACCGACCCCCCGGATACCGAATTCCCCAAAATATGCCAGATCCTTACGCACCTGAGCGGCGTTTACTCCGCAGGCGCTTGCGAGATTGGCTGAGGAGACTACGACCTCACCCTTGTCTTCCAATACCTCGAGATGGCGGACGTACGTGGAGAGTCTTCTAATGGTGGCTTCCGGGACCTTTGAGAATTTCAAACGCTCCTCCCCTATGTGAAAACTTTCTTTTTGTGCTATCCCTTATAAATCTTAAAAGCGAAAAAGGCAAGTGAAAAATTATTTTTTTCACAAAAAAATTGCCCTTCACAGCTTTTCTATGGTGACTTCCTGCTTTATCTTTGCTACATCTTTTGTTTTACAGAGCTCTGTGCCGGGGGTTTTTACGGCCGCTGTCCCTGTAGCGGTGGCCAAGATCAGACTCTCCCGAAAATCCATTCCCCTGGTCAAGGCGTAGATAAATCCCGCGACTGCGGAATCCCCTGCCCCCACAGGGCTGACGACCTCAACCTGAGGGGGAATGGCCCACAGGACTGCATCCCTCGTCACCCCCACTATTCCTTTCGGCCCCATTGAAATGAGGACGATTTCAATGCCTCCCTCTACGATGTGACGGGCCTCTTTCCGGAGATCGTCGATCTCGGTTGATCGTATGCCCGTAAGGCGCTGAAACTCGTGAATATTGGGTTTGATGAGGAAAGGATTTGGCTTGTACCCATGGCGCAGGAGTTCTCCATCGGCATCCAAGGCTACCCTGATCCCCATTCCCTTGAGGGTGGTGATTATCTGGGCGTAGATGTTGGCGTTTACTCCAGGCGGTACACTCCCGCTGACCACCACGAATTCGGCATTGTGCGGAAGAGACCGTATTTTTTCGAAGAAGAGGCCGATCTCTGCGGGGGTTATCTTCGGTCCGGCGGCGTTGAGCAT
>CAYWLI010000150.1:0-3973 GCA_964459135.1 uncultured Thermodesulfobacteriota bacterium
CACCCAAAGCAGTACGGTACGTGTATCTGTTTCTCTCTATCATATTGCATCGATGCCTCTGTGTTGTTACGATGATCTGTTTTATCCATATATTACACTTCCACAATCTGATAGTCTGTTGTCCCTAATCCAATCTTCTCGGCATATCTCAGGGTACGCCTCCCACGCTGGAAGATCTTGCGCCCTTTGGTTTTTTGGACCAGGTCTAAAGAGGCTGTGTCGACCGCAACCGGGTCACGGGAGGCCAGGATGCCGATATCAGGGATAATCGGTTTCATTGTACGACCTTCACAATCACAGAAGCGAGTGATATTAAAGACAAAGTTGAGGTAGATAATTGCTTTGTCCTTTTGAGCGGCCACGGCATATTCCGCCAATCTCTCCTTAAAGTTTTTCCCTATAGAAGCCAACCAGCTATTGTATATGGCCCCCTCTTTACAAACCGCCATACACGAGGCGCATCCAACACATTTGCTCTCATCGATTACTGCCTTTGGATCGAGGGTTATCGCATTGGCCGGGCAGTGCTTCGCGCATGCCCCGCACGCCGTACATTTGCGAGATTTGATTTTTGGTATGGCATTGGCGTGCTGCGCGAGCTTGCCGCCCCTGGAGGCGCAGCCCATGGCCAACTGTTTGATGGCCCCGCCAAAGCCGGCGAGGATATGTCCCTTGAAGTGACTGAGGACAATCATCTGCTCCAGATCGGCAATCGCCTTACCGATCAAACAGGTGTCAAAATACTTCCCGTAGATGGGTACTTCAGTGTATTCATCGCCATATTCGCCATCGGCAATGACAACGGGCAGTTGCGTGAAGCCATGATCTTTGGCCAGTTGCAGGTGGTCCGTGCGATTCTGGCGCTGACCCCTGTAAAGGGCATTGGTCTCGATATAGGCGGATTTGACCTTGTGTGACTTTAACTGTTCGATAATACCTGCATAGTTCTTAGGCGCAATGAATGTCCGATTGCCCTTTTCACCAAAATGGACCTTCAAAGGGATATACGATGCCAGCTTCAAGCGCTCAGCTTCCCATATGCGATTGAGGAGTTGTTTGGCGCCCGCACTGATCTCGGCGGTTTTTTTGTATGAATCAATGGGTTTGAAAAAGACAGTACTCATAGTAAATTCCTTTCAGCTTTTCACACGCTTTGCTCATTAACTATTAGATCAATCGACATCTCTCCCTTTGCTTACTTGCCACACCGAATCGACAAAATACCCTTTGGAATCCTTTAGTTGCGCTACCATCGTAAAGCCGGTTTCCTCGGCCAACGAGGCGATATCGGATTCGAGATATTTATAGGAGTATTCCGTGTGTACGGGTTCCCACGGCTCGAAGGAGAACGACTGATTGAGCGCTTCAATATCCACCACCTGTTCCTGGCGGCTGATCAGGTAGCTTTCCATGGCACCCGATAAGGGATTATACGAGCTGTAGTGCTGGAATTGGTCTGCATTGAAATTCCCGCCTAGTTCCCGGTTGATGCGGTGCAGGAGATTCAGGTTAAACCGTGCGGTTACATTCCTGGAGTCGTTGTAGGCCCGTTCCAGCAGTTGAATGTCCTTTTTCAGATCGAAGCCGATCAGGAGGTAGTCTCCATCCTCCAGGGCATTCCACAAGCTGTAAAGGAATTCCCTGGCCTCGGAATGCGAAAAATTCCCGATGCTTGATCCGAGAAAGAGCACCACATTTCGGTACTCGTTCATATTGGAGAGCCACTTCAATCCATCACAGTAATCCGCCACCAACCCCTCAATAGGGAGCCCCGGTGAGTGTTTATCGAGCCCCGCAATGAGCCCTTCAACAGCGGCTTCGCATATGTCAATGGGGACATAGCGGAAGTTCAATCCCGCCTTCAGAAAATGCTCCAGGAGGATCTTCGTCTTTCGTCCGTCGCCGGCCCCCAGTTCCACCAGATTAAACTGGTTACCCCCTATCAAGCCTGCAATCTCTCCTTTTTTGTCCTGAAAGATCTCCGATTCGCACTGTGTGAGGTAGTACTCCGGCAACTCGGTGATTTGCTGGAAGAGTTTGTTCCCCTCTTTGTCATAGAAATATTTGCTCGGGAGAGACTTGGGCGTTTGCGAGAGCCCGATGAGGACATCCAAGGCAAAGGCCTCGTGCGATGCTGAGATCCGGACATCATGTGGTTGAAGGATCTGGTATTGGGCAGGCATAAGATCTCCCTTTCCCGGACTGGTGTCCGAAGGAACGGTTATTACCACTCATTGTCAACGGCACGAGACAAAGCGCACCATCGCCTTTTGATCAATGCAGATCTCCTTCAAAGACGAGAGCGTGCGGTCAATGTCATCCGCGGTATTCTCCCTGCCGAGGGAGAACCGAAGGGCGCAATGCGCCTCTTCTTCAGAGAGACCCATGGCCCGTAAGACATGCGAAGGTTCGGGCATGCCGGCATGGCACGCGGAGCCTGATGAAAGGGCGACACCCCGCTGGTCAAGGGCGAGGACTAAAGACTCGCCCCGCATGCCCGGGAAGGTCATGCTCAGGGTGTTGGGCAGCCGCTGGTTCCTGTGCCCGTTCACTTTCGCACCGGGGATCAACTTCTGGATGCCGTGCTCCAGCCTGTCTCGCCTTTCCTTGACGTGGTACATATCAGGGAGGAGTTCGATGGCCAATTCAGCGGCCTTGCCGAAACCGCAAATCCCCATGACATTCTCTGTCCCGGCCCGCAGACCTTGCTCCTGCTTGCCGCCTGTGATGAGAGGGTTCAGCTCGACCCCCTTGCGTGCAAAGAGGGCACCGATCCCCTTGGGGCCGTGGAGTTTGTGAGCCGATATCGTCAAGAGATCCACCCCGAGTTCCTCGATATCGATGGGGATCTTCCCCGCAGCCTGTACGCCATCGGTGTGAAAACAAATGCCTCGTTCTTTGACTATGGCGACGAGCTCGGGGATGGGTTGCAGCGTTCCGGTTTCGTTATTGGCCATCATGACGCTTACGAGGCAGGTCTTTGGGGTGATGGCGGCCTTGAGGTCATCAGGGTTCACCATCCCTAGTGTGTCTACGGGGAGATACGTGACCGAAAACCCCTGTTCTTCCAGCCATCGGCACGTGCTGAGCACCGAGGGGTGTTCAATGGCAGTGGTGATGAGGTGATTCTTGCCATTGGTATTGGCGAAAGCTACGCCCTTGATGGCCAGGTTATTGGCTTCGGACCCGCCGCCGGTGAAGGTTATGCGCCGCGCAGTGGCATTGATTAAGAGGGCGACACTCCTGCGTGCTGTTTCAACGGCCTGATGCGCCTCTTTCCCCACAGCATAGATGCTCGATGGATTACCGTAACACTCCATGAACTCGATCATAGTCTGCTTTACCCCTTCATCAAGGGGCGTGGTCGCATTGTGATCGAGATAAATCCGGTGATTGACCTCTGGTCTTTCAACGGTGGGATCAAGGGTATATTCACCTGAGGCGGCGATCCGCTGGGTATCTCCCTTAGCGACCTTGAGCACATCGCACAGCAGCGCCTTGTACACCGGAAATCCGGAGATGGGATCATAGTGATGGAGATCGGTCACGTCGTTGATGCAGGCGTACTGCCACTCTTTCGGTCCGAGGGGACCTCCTCCCATGCCGCTGGCCTCAATGGCCCCCTGCACGATGTCATCGGTAACTATAGCGTACATCTCAACGGTTCCCCGTTGTGTCCTGATGTGTACGAGATCCCCGTTTTCGATACCACGTTTCTTTGCATCGGCAGAGTTCATCATGACCGTGGGCACGGGTTTTTCCTTGGAAAGGACCGGTATGATCTTATGCAGGGTGTGCAGGTCTACATTGGAGCGTGCCCCTGAATTAAAGACGAGGGGAAATTGTTTGACAAGCTGTGGTTGGGAACAGGGCCCCTCTGCCGGCTCAGTATAAATGGGGAGCGCGTCGTACCCATGCTCTTCCAAAATGGTTGAAGCGATCTCAAATTTGCCTGAGGGCGTTTCAAAGCCGG
>CAYWLI010000151.1:0-3932 GCA_964459135.1 uncultured Thermodesulfobacteriota bacterium
AATTCCTCCGCGATCTGGTAGGCGCGGGGTGCCACCGGGGTCTGGGCCGTAATCCCCACCAGATCGACTTTCTCATCGAAATTAACGGATTCATAGGCTTCGTCTACGATCCGCACCTCGACATCAGGCGGGGTCACGGCAGCCACACAGGGGAGGTTGAGAAAGCCGAGGCGGAAGAGGAAGGCCTCCTCCTTTTTCCTCTCCCGCTCCGGTGCAATCAGAAGGATCTTCATAGTCGATATAATCTCCAGAACAATAGTGAACTTTTATTATATCGCGGGGTCAGGGGGAGTTCAATGGGAAAAGGAGTTAAGAAGGCTGCTTTTCCCGTGCCGCCAAATGCGGGACTGGATTCGCAGGTGACACTCCGTTATGATGGATTATATAGAATATTTCATCTTTTTCAGTGGTTTTTATGATAAAAACCTTGACGCCCCTTTTTTAGCATTATACGATTTAATTATCTATAGTATACAGTTTAACAGTAAATGCTATGTGCTAAAATCTGTTTTTGATGTGCATGATTAAATTGAATTTATATTGCAATGCCTAAAATCCTTCCCTTTCAGCAATATACAGCTCGATATGAAAAGTGGTTTGAAGACAACCACTGGGTTTATCAAGCCGAGCTAAAAGCTGTCGAATGTTTATTGCCGGAAGGACAATTTGGTGTGGAAATTGGAATAGGTACGGCCCGATTTGCTGAACCTCTGGGGATTAATATAGGTGTTGACCCCTCCATCCATATGAGAGAGATTGCCCAGAAAAGAGGTATTAAGGTTGTGGGTGCAGTAGCCGAAAACCTTCCCTTTAAAAATGCAATATTTGAATTCGTCCTCATGGTTACTACTATTTGCTTTGTTGATGATATTAATAAATCTTTTGCAGAGGCCTTTAGAGTTTTACTAAGGGGAGGATATCTTATTATTGGTCTGGTTGATCGTAATAGTCCACTTGGACAAATTTATTTTAAAAACCAGAATAGCAATGTATTTTATAAAGAAGCAACGTTTTATTCGGTCGAGGAAACACTTGAGATAATGAAGAAGGCAGGTTTTGCTGATTTTAGCTTTCGTCAAACCATCTTTCGCAATCTGACGGAAATCAATGAGCGGGAAACCATTAAGTCCGGTTACGGAGAAGGGTCTTTTGTAGTCATACGGGGCAAGAAGAAATAAATATCGGGGTAAGGGATGGATAAATATCAAAAAATCACTGAGGCCAGAAAGCTGCTGGAACTCCCTGAACGAGCAACTATGGGTGAAATTAAGTCTAATTATAGATCGTTGCTTGCTCAATGGCACCCTGACAGATGCCGTGAAAACAAGGAACAATGCAATGAAATGACCCGAAAAATAATTGCTGCGTATAAGACCATTATTACGTACTGTGATCAATATAAATATTCATTTTCGAAAGAAGAGATAAGGAATTATTTACCAGCGGATGAATGGTGGTTTGAGCATTTTGGTGATGATCCCTTATGGGGCAATAAGCGAAAGCCGAAATAGTTGTCAATACGCTGAACCGGCCGCAGAGCCACGTATAGGTATTGAGCAAGGAAAAGTTATGGCGTTTGAAAGAATAACACTTGGCCGAATGGGATTTTCCGTTACGCGTCTTGGCATCGCCTCAAGTTATGGTACGGACGAGGCCATGGTTGAGGAGGCAGTAGCACACGGCGTGAATTATCTATACTGGGGGGCATTGCGTACCCAAAGGATGGCTGAGGGCATTAAAAGAGTAGCTCGCAAAAATCGGGATGATCTCATTATTGTAGTGCACACCATGGCCCGCACCGTATCTTCCATAAACAGGGTCGTGCACAAAAGTATGAAACGCTTGGGCATTGACTATATCGACGTGCTCTTGCTGGGCATGGGCGGATATCCTCACGGGCCCCGATCACGACTCATCGAACATGCCGATAAGCTTAAGGGTGATGGCGTCATCCGTGCCTTGGCCATATCGAGCCACCATCGTCTCCTCTTCCCCAAACTTGAGCAGGCAAAGCATTTTGATATCTTTCATGTCCGGTACAATGCGGCGCACCGGGGTGCGGAGGAAGAGGTCTTCAGCGGTCTTCCGAAGGCAGGCGGTCCCGGGATAGTCTCTTTCACCAACACCCGGTGGGGGAGTCTGCTCAACCCGGCCGATATGCCGCCGGGTGAATCTCCGCCCACTGCGGCCGACTGCTACCGCTTCGTGCTCTCCCACCCTTACGTACATGTGGCGGTCTGTGGCCCGAACAGCATGAAGCAGCTTACGGAAGACCTCACTGCCTTGGAACTCGGTCCCATGAGCGAGGAAGAACAGGAACGCATGCGCCGCATCGGCGACTATGTCTATAAAAAAGAGTCTCCTCTCAAGGCGCAACTTAAATCAATAAAATCAATTAAATGGAGAAGGGGAAAATAGCCCGGCAGGATATATGCACTTGGTGGTGAGGTGTCACACCTTGAGCATGGTCAAAAAGGGGCGGAAACAATGGAACGTCCATGCAAGGCTGCCCCGTTGCCCTTTTTAATGGTGGGATTATACCGCTGTTTTGTTTCCATCGAATAAACGAGTTTGTGATTCTTTGTAAGCGTAAATTTCTCCTTTATTATTCCCCTAAAGCTGGGGGCACGCTCATGAGGGGTTTCCCCTTGACCTTGCGGCTGAATTAAAAATAAGGTTTCGCCTTCGGTTTGGGCTTTGGCTTAGGCTTCGGACCTGGCTCTGGCTTAGGTTTTGGCTTCGGACCTGGCTCCGGTTCTGGTTCTGGCTCGGGTTCCGGCTCCGGCTCCGGCTCCGATATGAGTTTCGGCAAATAATGCAGTGAACATGCTACTATTGGATATGGTGTGCCAACGAGTTCCTCTGGGATCAATATATACTCCCCTCCCAAGGGACAATTAGAACCGCTGTGTAGGTATCCTTCATCGACCAATTGCTGCAGACTTTGCAGCTCGGTATCGCGATGGTCATGGTAATATTGAACGATGATATTCTGCACTTCGCCCCTGTCTACATGGCATTGCGTTGCGCGCGCCCTCTCGATGTAGTTCAGATACGAAGGGGTGGCGATAGAGGCCAACACGCCGACCATGGTGATGACCATCATGAGTTCTAAAAGGGTAAATCCCCCCTTGTCTTGTGCGTATCGTTTCACTTGCTAACCTCAGGGACAGGATGCCTTGTGCTTACCTGGATGTGCTTCAATCCATGCAGCTCTGGATTGGGGCAGCGCACCACAATATTTTCTCCTGTATCCCTTATTTCATACGGCTTGTTGCTGATTGGGCAAACCATATCAGGGGGAGGTGCCTTGCCGTCTTGGAGCATCCTGGATATATGCCAGAGGTTCTTGATACACTGGTTGGTCTGCGCATCCGTAGCATACGTGCCGTATCTAAGGGATTGCCCTTCTTTTAAAGCGGCAATTAACCGAGGGGTTTGCAAAGCCATTACGGCAACGCCGATCAGGATGATGATCACTTGTACTATCAACCAGGTCCTGCTCTTCTTTTCCCGCTTTATCGGTGGTCTTTCCTGCGCTTCAGGGACAAACTCCTCTGCCCGCTCGATCATACACCTGTTACAGTATTCAGCGCCTTGTTCATCCGCACCGAGCGTTCTACCGCACCCTTTGCAAACAGTGTTTACCATTTCTTCGTCAGCCATGCTGTCTGTCCTTTCCCCATCTTATTGCCTTTTCTCAAGGACGGTTTTGACCTTTGCCAGCAGGATATCCTTCTTGGTCGGTTTTGTGATATAGTCGGCAGCCCCAAGCCCCAATCCCCTGCTCATGTCTTCCGGATCGGACCGGGATGTCAGGAATATCACGGGCGTTTCTATCCCCTTTTGACCCTTCATCTCCAGTAATTTAAAGCCGTCCAGGTTGGGCATGTTTACATCCGAGATGATCAGGTCAAAGGTATCTTTGCCTA
>CAYWLI010000152.1:0-3869 GCA_964459135.1 uncultured Thermodesulfobacteriota bacterium
GGGTTCTCAAGCTCACAGGGATCATCGTGCAGCTCCTGCAGCGCCACCAGTTGTACAAGCTGCGGTTCTTCATAATGAGGGTTATACAAGAAAATAATCTTCATATCTTCTTTTAAGTACATCTTTTATTCGTAATCCCCGATACAAACGGTCTTGACACGACAACACAGACAGGCGATAGTGCCTGTGACAATATTCTCATAAAGGAATCCAGGAGGTACCATGGATATCAAGGAAATACCCTTAGAAAAATTGGATGTGGAACAATTCATTGCGGAACAGGTCAAGGATATCGCCGCGACTGTGGGCGAGGGGGTGGCCATCAATGCCCTCTCCGGGGGTGTCGATTCGTCCGTGGTGACCATGATCGGGCATAAGGCCCTCGGAGATAGGCTTAAGACCTACTTTATCGACAGCGGTCTGATGAGGGAGGGGGAGCCGGAGCATATCGTTACGCTCTTTCAGGGATTAGGGGTCCCGACAGAGCTGGTGGATGCCCAAAAAACATTCTTCGCAGAACTAAAGGGGCGCATTGACCCGGAAGAAAAGCGGGAGGGAATCACCCGGGCCTTTTACAAAGAAGTCTTCGGCAAGCTCGTAAAGGAGACCGGCGCCAAATACCTCCTGCAGGGAACGAACTATACCGATATCGAGGAGACCGTTGCCGGGATCAAGAGACAGCACAACATCCTGGAGCAGCTCGGCATCGATCCGGAGCAGATGTACGGCTACAAGGTCATCGAGCCCCTGATCCATTTGCGAAAATCAGGCATCAGGAAAGTTGCTCAAGCAGTAGGGTTGCCGGAGGAGATCTACAACCGACCACCCTTTCCTGGGCCGGCCCTGGCTGCCAGAGTTATCGGCAAGGTGACGCCTGAGAGGACCGCAATTGTGAGAAAGGCCACCAAAATCGTGGAGGAGGAATTATCGGATAGCAAGGCCTTTCAATACCTGGCGATTCTGCATGAGGATAAAGTAACAGGGGTGAGGGCAGGTAAGAGGGATTTCGGCCTGCAGATCGAGGTCAGGTGCTGGGAGAGCACCGATGCCAAGGTCGGATCACCTACCAGGCTTGACTACGACGTGTTAGACAAATTAGCCCAGCGGATCACGACCGAGGTGCCCGGCGTGGTCAGCGTGACCTATAATATCACCCCCAAACCACCTTCCACTATAGAGGCGGTGTAGCTTTAGCGTACCTTTGAGTTTCGATTGTCAGATGGATTTGGCATGGCGGCCTGACGCCAAGGCCTGATTCCTTCAATTGCCGGACTCTCATGCCGTATGTTCCCTGTTCACTCCTGAGTCAACCACGACCTCGCGCTGCTTGCGCACTGAACTGATCAGGTAGATATGAGGGCTTTTGGCGAGGTCGTCTATTCGTATCACCCTTTCCTTGACCTTCCCCTGCTCCAAGAGATAGGTCCGGTACGTGCCTGGGAGCAGTCCGCACAGAATTGGCGGGGTGTACAACTCTCCGTCCAACTCGACCACGACATTGGCGATACACGACTCGGTCACTTCCCCCCGCTCATTCCACAGGATGCAATCTGCATACCCAGGGCATGACCCCAGGACCTGCTCATAGACCTGTCGATTGGTCGTCTTGTGGTACAGGAATGGGTTAGAGAAATCGACAGGCTCTGGTGCCAGGCAGCAGCGCTGTGGGTGTACGGCAGGGTCACCCAAGGATTCAGCCAGATCTTCAGACTGCAGGGTGATGCCTCCATCTCTCGCCACGAGCAGGCGGACCTTGTGGTCAGTATTGGGGAGGGTGCTTGCAAAAGAGTCCAGCTTATTGCGTATAGCGTCCATATCGGCTGAGTAGGAAAAATATGCCGCCGAGTCGATAAGGCGTTTCAAATGGTATGACAGCAAAAAATACCCCTCCTCAGGCGTCCACAAGATCGACTCAAGGAGGTCAAACTCCGGCACCTGCTGGGAGAGTATCCTTGCCTTGGTCTGACATTCCTCAAATTCCATCTGATCTACGGAGTCCCACACGATGCCGCCGCCCACGCCGTATTCGGCCTTTTCTTGGGCCTTGTCGATGAGCACCGTTCGGATAGCGACATTGAACTGCGCCTTACGGTTGGGGGTCCAGAACCCGACGGTACCCGTATAGATCCGACGCGGGGTGTGCTCAAGCTCTGCTATGATCTCCATGGTGCGGGGCTTGGGTGCCCCAGTGATAGACGCCGGCGGAAAGAGGGCCTGTAATATCCCACACAAACCAGCCTTTGTGTTGGCCCTGACGGTAGAGGTCATCTGCCACACGGTCGGATATTTTTCAACCTCATAGAGGCTGTCCCAACTGACACTCCCCGTCTCGGCGATTCGGCCCATATCATTGCGGACCATATCGACGATCATGACATTTTCCGCCCTGTCCTTTTCCGAATTGTAGAGCCATTCGGCCTGTTTGCTATCGTCATGCTGCATCAGCCCCCGTGGGGCGGTCCCCTTCATGGGGCGTGAGATCAGCTCGTTATCATCAAGGTGAAAGAAGAGCTCTGGGGAGGCCGAGCATACGATCCATTCCTGGGTGTTCACAAAGGCGCTGTAAGATGCATCCTGCGCCCTGGCCAATGCAACAAAGAAAGGCCACGGATCACCCCTAAAGGACGACCTCAGGCGCAAGGTGAAATTGACCTGATAGGTATCACCGGCCTCGATATAGTGCTTGATCCTTTCTATGGCGTTTTCGTAGGCATCCTGCTGTACCGAAGGCTGCCACAGGAGTGGGTGGTCCTGGTAGGATGCTTGTGTTGCGGGAAGGCTCACCTCCTCGGGCTCCCCATAGAGGCCGAACCATACCAAAGGAAATGCACCATCCTCTTTGACCGCAAGGGCCGAGTCGAAGGTAGGTGCCGCCTCATAGGCGATGAATCCTGCGGCATAGAGGCAATCCTTGGCAATGTGTGTTTCGATTGCGTTCAGCGCTGGGATGACCTCTTCAATACGATGGGCGGAGATGATCTGTTTCGGATTCTGAAAATGCAGCCACTGCCCGCGAGTGGCGTCATGGATGACAACGCTGTTAATCATATCGGCGCTATGTATCATCTGCTTCAGATAGGCTCAGTTTGTACCCAGGACATGAGTGACAGAATGAGTCCTGTATAATCCAATCAAGACAAAAAATCAAGGCAGTGTGTTTTTGCGTTTACAACTGGGACCTCCGTATCCACAATATCCCCCTCTCACGCTGGCGGGCCGTAAGGTCCCGGCCCCATCGGGGAGAGGAGATGAATTTATTTTCTGGGTAACAAGCAAAGTAATCCTTGACAAACCCAACTCGATCTATGAGAATCTTTTGCCTATCCCCTCTCAGGGAGGAATTGTACAGTGAATCTTCTTCAGGCATTATGGCTGGGGGTATTACAAGGGGTCACCGAGTTTCTGCCGATCAGCAGCTCAGGACACCTCGTCCTGGGCAAGGCGATCCTCGGCGTCCACACCGCAGGGGTTGCCTACGAGGTATTCGTCCACTTCGGGACCTTTTTGGCAATCCTGACGATCTTCTGGGGGGATGTCTGGAACACACTCAAGGCAGTGGGGCGTGCCCTGCGCCACCCATCACCAGGCACGTGGCATGAAAGCTATCGTAAAGATCCCTTTTTCAGGCTGGCAGTCCTCATTTGCCTCGGCACCATTCCGATACTCGTAGTCGGGTTGCTCTTTGAGCAGGAGATCGAGGCCGCCTTTTCAAGCCCCCTCTTTGTTTCGCTTGCGCTGATCGTGACCGGCACTTTCCTTTTGGGGACCCGGTGGATCAAACCGCATGATACCCGATTTGGAATGGTGAGGGCTTTCGTGATCGGCGTTGCCCAGGCTTTCGCCATCTTGCCGGGGATCTCACGCTCGGG
>CAYWLI010000153.1:0-3781 GCA_964459135.1 uncultured Thermodesulfobacteriota bacterium
AAGGTGGTCCAGGCCCTGGAGGAACAGGCCAAAGAGCTCATACACTGCTCCAACCTCTACTATATCGGGCCGCAGGTAGAGTTGGCCCAACGCCTCTGTGAACACTCCTTCGGGGAGCGCGTCTTCTTCTGCAATAGCGGGACTGAGGCCAATGAGGCGGCCATCAAGCTGGCGCGAAAGTACGGTGAGGGTCGGTATGAGATCATTACCATGGAAAATTCTTTCCACGGGAGGACCATGGGGGCCTTGAGCGCCACCGGACAGAAAAAGTTCCACAAGGGGTTTGAGCCCCTCCTGCCGGGTTTCCAGTATGTACCCTTTGACGACCTGAAGGCCGTCGAGGGTGCCATCGGCCCCCAGACCTGCGCCGTGATGGTGGAACCCATTCAGGCTGAGGGGGGGGTGATCCTTCCCTCACCAGACTATCTCAAAGGTCTGCGAGATCTCTGTGACCGGTCGGGGATCTTATTGATCTACGATGAGGTTCAAGTAGGGATGGGCAGAACAGGTATGCTCTTTGCCTATCAACACTGGGACACCCCTCCCCACATCATGACCTTGGCCAAATCCCTGGCCAATGGGGTGCCCATCGGGGCCATGGTGGCCACCGAGGCGGTTGCCCAGGCCTTTTCCCCGGGCAACCATGCCGCCACCTTCGGCGGCAACCCCCTGGCCACCAGGGTGGGTTGCGTCGTCATCGATACCCTCTTGGGGGACGGCATCCTGGAAAACTGCCAGGATATGGGTGCATATTTGATGGAGGGGCTCATAAATCTGAAGAAGCGTTACGCATTCATCCAAGATGTACGAGGCATAGGACTTATCATCGGGGCCGAATTGGCCTTTGAGGGGAAGGAAATAGTGGAGCGCTGCCTGGAACGGGGTTTTCTGATCAACTGCACGGCAGGAACAATCCTGCGCTTCCTCCCCCCCCTCATCGTGACCAGGGATGAGATCGACCGATTGCTCACCGCCTTGGAGGCAATATTCGCAGAGCGATGAAAAAAGACCTGCTCAGCATATACGACCTCACGGCTGAGGAGATCGAGACGATCTTTCAGAAGGCGGGGGAGTTGAAGGAGATGCACCGGCAGGGCGTACAGCACCGCCCCCTGGATGGAAAGACCCTTGCCATGGTCTTCGAGAAACCTTCCACCAGAACCAGGGTATCCTTTGAGGCGGGGATGTATCAATTGGGGGGGCACGCCCTCTTCTTAAATCCCCAGGATACCCAGTTGGGCCGGGGGGAGGCCATTGCGGACACGACCCGGGTTTTGTCCAGGTATGTAGACGGAATCATGATCAGGACCTTCGCCCAAGAACGGGTCGAGGAGATGGCCCGCTTCGCCTCGGTGCCGGTGATCAACGGCCTGACCGACCTGCTGCACCCCTGCCAGATATTGAGCGACTGCTTCACCATCTGGGAAAAACGGGGCGCATACCGCGGCCTGAAGGTGGCCTATGTCGGTGATGGAAACAACGTGGCCAACTCATGGATCAATGGGGCAGTGCGGCTCGGCTTCGATCTCCGGCTCGCCTGTCCCCCAAAATATGAACCCGATCAGCAGATCTTCTCCCGGGCCGTCGAGGAAAGCACTTCCACAATCATCCTCACCCACGACCCACAAGAGGCGGTGGAGGGGGCCCATGCGGTTAATACAGATGTCTGGGCCAGCATGGGACAGGAGGGGGAACGCAAAGAAAGGATCAAGGCATTTCAGGGTTATCAGGTAAACACAGCTCTGCTGCGAGGGGCCCGGGAGGATGTCTTGGTGATGCACTGTCTCCCCGCCCACCGGGGTGAGGAGATTACCGACGAGGTGATGGATGGGCCGCATGCCGTGGTCTTTGACCAGGCGGAAAACCGCCTGCATGTACAAAAGGCCATCTTGACCCTCTTAATGGGAAAAGAGCGGAACAATGCGAAAGGGTGTTAACAAAATCGTATTGGCCTATTCGGGGGGATTGGATACCTCGGTAATCCTGAAGTGGCTGCAAGAGCAGTACGACTGTGCGGTCATCGCCTTCTGCGCCGACATCGGCCAGGGCCAAGAGACCGAGGAGGTGCATCAGAAGGCCACTGCCACCGGTGCAAGCAAGGTATATGTTGTGGATCTGCGGGAGGAATTTGTCCGCGACTTTGTCTTTCCCACCATTCAGGCCAATGCCGTCTATGAAGGTGGTTACCTGCTGGGGACCTCCATCGCCCGCCCCCTCATCGCCAAGGCACAGATGGAGGTGGTCCGTACGGAGAAGGCCAACGCCGTGGCCCATGGGTCTACGGGCAAGGGGAACGACCAGGTGCGCTTTGAACTCACGTACTACTACCTCGACCCCCACATTAAAGTCATCGCCCCCTGGCGGGAGTGGGAGTTTCGCTCCCGGGAGGACCTCATCCGCTATGCCAAAGATCGAGATATCCCAGTCCCCGTCACCCCTGCGAAGCCCTACAGCAGCGACAGAAACCTCTTCCACATCAGCTTCGAGGGGGGTATTTTGGAGGACCCGTGGAAAGAGCCCGATGAGGCGATGTTTGTCCTCACCGTGTCACCGGAAAAGGCATCGGACAAACCCCTCTACTGCGACATAGCGTTTGAACACGGGATTCCAATCAGCATCGATGGGAAAGGGCATTCCCCTGCGCAGTTGCTGGCACTCCTTAACGAACTGGGGGGTGAACACGGCATCGGCAGGGTGGACATCGTGGAGAACCGATACGTCGGCATGAAGTCCCGGGGAGTCTATGAAACCCCCGGCGGGACTATCCTCCATATCGCCCACCGGGCCCTGGAATCCATCACCATGGACCGCGAGGTGATGCGCCTGCGCGATTCCCTCATCCCCAAGATAGCTGAGCTCATCTACTATGGCTATTGGTATTCACCGGAGATGGACCTGATGCGAACGATCGTGGATGAGACCCAGCAGAATGTCACGGGCACCGTCAGGCTAAAACTCTACAAGGGGAATTGTATGGTGGTCGGCAGAAAATCGGACACGTCCCTCTACCACAGCGGCTTTGCCACCTTCGAGGAGGACGAGGTCTATCGACAACAAGATGCCGAAGGCTTTATCAAGCTCAACGCCCTCAGGCTCAGGATCAGGAGGTTGCTGGGCCGATGAAGGAACGATACGATCCTCATCAGATCGAAGAGCGGTGGGAGCGGTTGTGGGATCAGGAAAAGCTCTTTCAGGCCGTGGAGGACCCGAATAGGGAGAAATATTATCTCCTCGAGATGTTCCCCTATCCCTCTGGCAAGCTCCACATGGGACACATCCGGAATTACTCCATCGGGGATGTCGTAGCCCGCTATAAGATAATGCGGGGATATAGTGTCTTGCATCCTATGGGGTGGGATGCCTTCGGCATGCCAGCGGAAAACGCCGCCCTGGAGCACAAGATCCACCCCGCCCAGTGGACCCACGATAACATCACCTATATGAGGTCTCAGCTCAAGCGCATGGGTTTCAGCTACGACTGGGATCGCGAGCTGGCCACGTGCGATGCGGACTACTATAAATGGGAACAGTGGATCTTCATCAAGATGTATGAACGGGGTCTGGTCTATCGGAAAAAAGATCTCGTCAACTGGTGCCCGGCGTGCCAGACGGTCCTGGCCAATGAACAGGTTGAAGCGGGGACCTGCTGGAGATGTCATGGCGAGGTAACCAAGAAGGAACTCGAGGGGTGGTTCTTTAAAATCACCGCCTATGCCGATGAACTGCTGGAGTTCTGCGATACACTCCCCGGGTGGCCGGAGCGGGTCATCACCATGCAGAA
>CAYWLI010000154.1:0-3759 GCA_964459135.1 uncultured Thermodesulfobacteriota bacterium
CAATCGATATCAAAGTTGAGGGGAATGCCCTGACCATTAAAGGGGAGAGACAGTTAGAAGGGGGGACCAAGCGGGAGGATTATCTGAGGCTCGAGCGCCCATATGGCACCTTCAGCCGCTCCTTCAGCCTCCCCACTACCGTTGATCTGGGAAAGGTGCAAGCGAGCCACAAGGATGGGATTTTGCGTATAGCCCTCCCCAAAAAAGAGGAGACCAAGCCGAAGCAGATCAAGGTTGAGGTTGGGGAGTAAAGGGTTAGGCGAAAGCCCTAATACCTATATAACCACCATTATCTCCTCTTCCCAGGGGGAATTGTATCACTAGTTTTTTGCAGTTAGCCGGGACGAAGAAATTCTGGCACTCTTTCGGAAAAAGTTTGTGTAGTCCACGAACCACATAGTTTCCCTCCGGCTCCAAGTATGTAATAAGTTGTTCGAACCCTGTTCTGCGGACGAGCGACAGCGATAGCCATAAAGTAAGCAATAGGACCAAAAGCTTCTTCATATTCTTCGATACATTCCGTAAGTGGCCCACTAATCATCTCCGCCTCCATCGGACCCCATACCCGTATCGCATCTGGATTTTCTTCATCATTTAGTAAATCTTCACCAAAATCTTCCTTTGCCTTGGACGCTAGTAAAGGTAATACGATTTCTTTTCCAAGAAATGTTTTCTTGCCAGCCTTCCTAATCAGCCCAATTATCTTCCACAATACAACTCCTAGTGTCGCTGCATTTACTAGGGCCTGAACTGGAATCGATACCAATATTTCTGTCGCCCAACCTGCAAGTTCTCCTGCGACCGCGGGTACTTCTGCTGTTCTTACCGTGACCTTTGTATGTGATTTAAGTTCTTCAAGCGCCTCGGGGAGACCCGGCACGATTTTGGGGTCGGCGACCTGATATAAGAGTAAGCTTGCCACGATATTATCTAACTCATTTTTGTGTCATTACTGCCATGATAAAAGCCCTAACCTTAGATTATATAACTCATATACAACTTCATATTACTGGATTGAGAATATCGTTAAATTATCTAATAAAAACAGCTGATTTATCAATAATAGTTAGTGTTATTTGTCAGGTTTTTTCTGAATAAATTCCTCCAGTACTCCCTTAACCCCCTACACCGGAACCGGAGGTAATCTCGGTTTTTGTCATGTGCTCAACCCAACGCACCATATCACTGATGCTCCTGCCTTCCGGTGCGTAGCGTGCGGCTGCCTTCCAGAGCTGCTGACCGAGTGCAGAGAGCGGGAGTGGGAGCCCCAGGCTGTTCGCAAGTTTCATCGCAATACCGATGTCCTTCACCATGAGGTCGAGCTTAAAGGCATCATCGAATTTTCTGCTGGTGATGCGCTGTCTGATATGGGTCTGGCTGATCCACGACATGCCTGTGGAGACATTCAGCACATCGGTCATGACGTCCGGGTCGAGGCCGTACTGTTTTCCGATGGTCAGACCCTCGGTTGTCGCCATAAATGTTATGGACGTTATGAGATTGTTAATACATTTCATCGCATGCCCCGATCCCAAAGGGCCGAGGTGGAATACCTGTTTACCCATGATCTGAAGTAACGGTAAAACGCGCGATACCGGCCCTTTTTCCCCGCCCACCATAAACACGAGTTCGCCTGCCTGTGCACCGGCTAGGGCACCGGATACTGGCGCATCCACCATGTCTACTTTCTTCTCAGCGAGTGCCTGAGCAGTCTCGACTGTCAGCCACGGTTCGGATGAAGTGGTATCAAGAAGCAGTGCCCCAGCGCGAAAACCATCGATCAAGCCGGAGTCACCCAGAGCAACTTCACGAACATATTCTCCTGATGGCAACATGGTAATGACAATATCGGACGCTTCCGCAACCGCCATCGGCGTCTCCGCTACAAGAATGCCCTTATGCATCGAGGCCACCTGGTCCGCAGCGGCACGATTTACGTCAAGGATGGTAAGCGCATAGCCCGCTTTAGCAAGTTGCCCAGCCATAGGTGCTCCCATTACACCAATACCAATAAATCCTATGTGTGGTTCGCTCATCGTTTGATTCCTTTCATATTGTCCGAAATCATGCTGTGCTGTGTATGGTAGTTCAAACCTCTCCCCTTACAACAATGTTTTTGTTTTACTCTTCCTCAATCACAAAACGCGGATGCTTTGGATTCTTATAGATAATATTATCTCAACCTACCTTATCCAACGGCACCAGGCGACGGAAGCGCCCCTTGGCCTCAGCCTCAGCCAACAATTTTATGAAAGGATGATTGTCCTTCATTTCCTCACGCATAACCAGCCTTGCATGAGTAGAGTCCAGGTTGGTTATTTCTACAGCATCATAGGGACAGATTACCCAGCACAGATCATCCCCTTCACAATTCGGCTTAATAACAGGGGGAGTCACTGAGAAGTCAATACTGTGCATAGGGCAATGATCAACACAAAGCGTACAGGTGGGGTATGTACACTTCTCCATGTTGATTCTCCGCTGCGTCCTATTCTGCATCGTTTCGGCATCAACTTCTATAGCTAACTGCGGGCACATCTTATCGCAGAGAGCGCAATTCAGGCAGCTCTTCCTGAATACTACCGGCTCTTTGGAGAAATCGATCGCGTTCACCGGACACGCGTCTATACAAAGGGTACACGTTGGATAGGTGCATTTTTCCATATTGACGAAGCGCTTCGCAGGGGATTCTTCCAATGGAGGGGGTGGGCGCATAGGTTCGCCTGGCTTCGGAGGCGGGGGTGGGAAATTTCTAAAAATACCGTGAGACCTCCACAGGGAGTCGGCATTCGGACCTTTCGGCAATTTCGGGATGAGATCCCTTTCACCTGCCTCTATCCTCAGGGCACGCTTTGCCATTTCCCTGCCGAAATTTTCAGCTTCCTTCAGGTCGATTTCATCGGGATGTCCGTCAGTGAGATAAGGTTTGGGCGCATGGAGCACCTGGTATACACTGCCATACCAGCTGTTATAACCGATAATGGTGAGCCCCTTTTTCCGTAACATCGGTACCATGGACCAAAAAAATCCAGTAGGCGAGGCCCCGTGAGTGCAAAAGGGAATGCATAACTTTCCATCAAGGTTGGGCAAAGTATATATGAATAACCGGACGTTGGCTGGTTCTCTGAAGTACCATATCGGGGCCCCGAGGGCGATCACATCATACTGAGCCATAGACTCGGGGTCTGCCTTTTTAAGCGGAGCAATATCACACTCTATTACTTCCTTCATTCCCCGGTGCATTGCCTTGGCAATTTTTGCGGTGCTGCCTGTTGCTGAATAATAAATAACTATTCCTTTCATGACCTCACCCTTAAAACTCAGTAATGTTTAATATATAGTTAGCGTTATTTTTGACGTTTCTTTAAGAATTCATCCAGTACTCCTTTGACCCCTTGCTCGATGAGCCGTGTACTGATCCCCACCTTTGGATCTTGTACATTACCCTTCAGAGAAAAAGGAATGGTGAGGCGCCCCTGATCGTCTGAGAAAAACCTCCACCCCTTCCCCGTAAGGTCTCCGGTTACTGACTGAGGAAGATGGGCCTCACCATCCATTTTCAGCTTCATATCCAGACCGATATCACCCCAGAGTTTGAGATCCATACCCTCTTGAGAGATCAGGAGGTTGGGGAGTGTGATCATCCCGTTCTTGACGGTAAAGTCACCGGTCAGGTCCTCGAAGGTAGTCTTTTCTTTTTCAAGCCCTTTTCCTCCCAGGGCCTGGACTATGCGGCCGACGAGGTTCACCCAGGTGAGC
>CAYWLI010000155.1:0-3743 GCA_964459135.1 uncultured Thermodesulfobacteriota bacterium
CAGGTGGATGGCTTATCGGGAGGGGATTGGCGATATTCTGTCCGACGGTGTGAAGGCTGCGGCGGAGAAGATCGGCAAAGGAACGGAGCAATATGCCATGCATGTCAAGGGGCTGGAACTGCCGGGTTATGATGTGCGGGGTGCCAAGGCGCATGGACTCAATTATGCCACCGCCTATACGGGTGCGGACCACAACAGGGGGTATGCATTCCAGGAGATCTTCGGGATTCCCCTCCCCTATGCCGTGGACAGATTTGCGGTGGAGGGTAAGGGCAAGCTTACCAAGTGGAACCAAGATGTTCGTTCAGCTACGTGTGATGCCCCTACCATGTGCGCCTTCCTGTTGGATATGGCTGTCCCTGCTATCGCCACCCAGAATACGGCTCACTTAATGGATGCTGTCACGGGGATTTCCTACTCACCCGATGAGGTCCAGAAGGTAGGCGAGCGCATGAATAATCTGGCAAGGGCCTTCAATGCCCGTGAAGGTTTCACCCGAGCGGATGATACCTTGCCAGAAAGGCTGATGACCGAGCCTCTGAAACAAGGCGCTTCCAAGGGGCATTTTATCAGTAAAGATGATCTTAAGCAGATGCTCGATGAATACTATACTGAAAGAGGTTGGGATCTGAGTACCGGTTCTCCGACCAGAGCGAAGCTGGAGGAACTCGGCCTCGGCTATGTTGCCGATGAGTTAGGCTTATAATAATTCAGTCTGGCTGTGATCCGAGCCACGATGTATACCATTTTGGCTTTCTTTAAAGAGATTTTCGGCTAAAGGGAACCTGAAATTTCTATTCCGGAACTGATCTCTTGCGTACATCCGATTAACAGTTGAGAGACGGGACATACCGTTTCTCAATGATATGGAGATAGTAACTTGTACGGTTGACCGATGTGTACTTTTATCTATTCATCTGTTGGGCGTTTCTCTCTATCTCACTCAGATGGAATTTAAAGCAGCTGTGTCCTGCCCGGCGTGAATAACGTACTTTTTGCCCACACCATGGGCATACGATATATCGCTTATCCTCCTTCTTGGAGGAATGTATTTTATCCCTTGCCATTGTTCCCTTCCTTCTACCCCGCACATTTCTGTATATAATTCCAGATTATTTCTTGTATAGCGTAAGAATAATATGTGCATTATTAGGGGTGTATTCAAGGTGATAGATGGGGAGAATCTCGATTTTTTAAATATTAAAGAGAATGTCTATTGGACGTTGCAATTAAAACTTTGCGATATGGAGAAGGTTCAGCGCTATGATGAATGAGTGCTGCAACGATTGACGCAATAGGTCGCTGCGGGACTCCTATGTTTGTGCCGCTTTTTCCTCTTCCCGTATTTTTTTCAGGCTGAGGTGATGTCTCCACAGGTACAGAAAACCGACCAAGGTGATGGGGATATAATTTGCGGCGTGGAAGACAAGGGAGAAACTGAGGGCCTTCTCCAAGGGGATATTGTAGAGTACGAGGGCATAGGCCACCGAGGCATGATAGGGGCCGATATAGCCGGGGGTTGAGGGTATCATCATGGCCAGACAGATAGCCAGCAGGACCATTGCCGTGGCGGAGACAGAGAGCTTGAGTCCAAAGGAAAGCCCCATAAGATAGATTGAATAGGCGAAAACCCCCCAAATTACGAGTGAATATAAAAAGGAGATCAGCATGGTTTTAGTGCTTTCAACAGAGACAAGGCCTTCTTTAAACGATTTGATGGTGGAGATACCGTTTTTGGTGATCCGTGAGGGGAAGGGGCGGGTGAAAAAGAGGGCGACTTTAAGAAACCAGCGCGTCTGGGTTTTTATAATAACGAGTATTGCAAAGGTGAACCCGTAAATGGCTAAGGTTATGTATCCCCCCATTTGCAGGGCCTTCTTAAAATAGATATTCTCCGATGGTAGATGGATGAAGAGCAGGACCGCCACGAGCAGTGCTAAGACGGTAAGGCCGTCAAAGAGCCGTTCCACCATCACCGTGGCGAAGGACGCGCTCTTTTTTATCCGCTCGCTGCGCCCGATAATATAGGCCCGCACGAATTCCCCCATGCGGACAGGCAGGATATTGTTGGCCATGAAGCCGATGAGGATGCCTTCAAAGAGGTTCGGAAAGCCGATTTTTTTGATGGGGCGCAGGAGATAGCCCCACCGGACGGCCCGTAGGGCCATGTTGACGAAGATGATCAAAACGATAGGAAACAGATAAAGATAATTGGCGCCCTGCAGATTTTTCAGCAGCAACCGGAAATCTATCCGATAAAATGCTGCATAGAGTATCCCCACGCTGATAATAATTCCGACCCAGAACTTCCAATTCTTCTTCATTTCCCGCGCAGGATCTCCTTTGCCCTGTGGACGTCTTTTTCTATTTGGTGCATCAGCGCATCAGGGGAAGGGAAGGTCTGTTCATCCCGGACCCTGTCCACCAGTGCTACCCGCAGCTCCTTCCCGTAGAGGTCCCCCTGATAGTTGAAGAGAAAGACCTCTACGGCAAACTCTTTATCTTTAAATGTAGGGTTCGTCCCGATGTTCGCCACCCCGTGATAGGTCTTTCCCTCGTGGGTCACGGTAACAGCATAGACCCCTTTTTTGGGGTAGAGGTCCGAGGTGATCTCCAAATTGGCGGTCGGGAAGCCCAGCCCCTTTCCCCGCGCATGTCCGTGTATAACCTTTCCCATGATGATGAAGTCCCTGCCCAGCATGCGGTTGGCTTCTTTTATGTTCCCCCTCGTGATCAGTTCCCGTATCTTCGTACTGCTGACTACTTCGTCGTTCACGCTGTACGGCGGGACGATTTCCACTGCAAAACCGAAGTGTGTACCCATTCTTTGCAGTTCATCAGGTGTTCCCGTTCGATTTTTCCCGAAGGTAAAATTGAATCCTACGACCACCCAGCGGGGGGCGATCCGTTTTTGGATGATCTCCGTGATAAATTCCTCACCTGTCATTTGAGCAAGGGGGTTTGTAAAGGGGAGGTTGATGGTGCAATCGACCCCAAACCGCTCCAAGAGCATCATCTTTTTGTGATGGGAGGTGATGAGCGGGAAAGGGGTCTGGGGGTTCAAGAATTTGACAGGATGGGGTTCAAAGGTAAGGACGACTGCCTCCCCCCCCTCGTCTCTGGCTCGCTCGATGACCTGTTTGATGATCTCCTGATGGCCGAGATGGAGGCCATCGTAGCTTCCAATGGTCACGGCAGGGGAGGTAAAATCATCTCTGGTAAAGGTGAGGTCATCGATGATCCTCATTGGTTCCCTTCTCCGGTCCCCTTGACAAGGGCAGTGGGTTAGTATAGGTTACCTGTTAGGCTTTTGCAATGGATTTGTGCCGAAGTGGCGGAACTGGTAGACGCGCTAGGTTCAGGGTCTAGTGGGCGTATGCCTGTGCGGGTTCGAGTCCCGCCTTCGGCACCAGAAAGCATTCAAGGTCTTCCTCAGTTACAGAGAAGACCTTTTTGTTTGCTTCTGTGAGGGAGGAGAACTTTCTCATAGTTATGAAAATACCCCTTTGAACCCTCGAGTCCTGTGTCGTTCCCGCTCTTCCGCCGGAGGTGACCCTTTGGTCAAAGGTGGCCCTTTGGCCAGATCCCTGCCGCTCTGCGGCCCCCTCCCTTTAGATTTTCTAATTGACGGGGTGTCTGCCGCTAGCGGCATCCCAACCTTCTCAATCTGAATGGTAGGGGAGCTTTGTGACACATCCCCTCATTAAGAATCTAAAGGTTGGGGAGAAAGCGGGAAGAGCGAC
>CAYWLI010000156.1:0-3703 GCA_964459135.1 uncultured Thermodesulfobacteriota bacterium
AGGAGGGATCATGAAAGAGGATAGAGTTAGAGAAGCATATGATGAAATAGACCTCTACGATTACCTACGGGTGATTTGGCGGTGGAGGTGGATGATCGCCATCGGGGTTATTGCGGCCATGCTGGTATCCATTCCGGCCTCATGCCTCATGCGCAGTTACGAGAGCCAGGGGGTGTTGCGGTTGAGCGAGGAATTGAAAAAAGAGGTGTCCTCTTCAAAAACTGAAGAGTCAGAAATCATCGTTACCCTCCCTGAATATAAGATCTACAGTACGGCCTTTATGGATTCCCGAACATTTCTGGACTACCTCAAAGCACATGAGGTCTTCCCCAAGGAAGAGATGGCTGCCATAGAGAGTAAGCTCGTGGCTGAGCCTGTCCTTGAGGGCAATGTTAAACCACTCTATGCCTACACCGAGAAAGAGGTGAGGAATCCTAGTCCCGAAGATCAATTCATCAGTGCAATTCAACTGAACTGGGAGGGGCCTACCCCTGAGTTGGCCCAGAGAATGGTAGATGCCTTGGGCCTCTTTATAAAAGATGCCTTAGAAAAAAAAGTCATGGAGAGATATGTAACGCAAGGGTATCAGTATGCTTACACCCAAGTACAGGAATTGGAGAGCAAGCTGTCCGACCTGAGGTTTTCCCTGGAGCAAAACAAAAAGAAGCTGGCAGATCTTAAAAACATAGTGCAGCGCTCCCCTGAAGCGGAGCAGTTCTCCGGCAGGGAGGTGGTCTCGGTTGATCAGGGCGGGCATCGGTACCTTCCCCCATCCACCCAAGCAGTAGCAACCCAGGTTGTCATTACCGATACTAAATTAGGTATAAGTGACACTGAGAGACAACTGAAGATCAATCGGGTCAAGCTGGAGCTCTTTACCAGGTTGAAAAATGCCCTGGAGGCAGGGGATACGGGGAGTCTCTTTGAACATCTGGCAGGGATCAAGGATGCCTTCTTTCAGGGAAAAGATCTCAAAAGAGATGAGGTCCTCCTCGTCCGCAATGAAGTCTTTGCCGATTTTGCCCGGTTTGATCACCGCTTTCATGACGTAATACAGTTTATCTCCGGACCCACCCTACCACAGAAGGCCAAGCCCTCCAAGCGAATAGTTGTCGCTGTCACCTTCTTCTTGGGGCTGTTCTTCTTCACCTTCCTCGCCTTCTTCCTGGAATTCATCCGGCGCAGCCAGCAGCAAGAGAGAATTGCGAGAAAAACAAAAGGAAAAAAGTAGATGATAATGGCCTTTGGGTCGCAGCGCAAAAGAGCGCAGCGCTCTAATGAGTAAGGTAATTCTTGTCAGCAGCGGAGCGGGTTATATAGGAAGTCATGTAATTAAGGAACTAAGGAGGAAGGGTTATCAGCCCCTGGTCTACGACAACCTCACCACAGGCCATCAATGAGCGATGAACAAGGATGAATTGATAGAGGGGGACTTGGGGGACAAATCGCATGTGCAACAAATCTTGCAGCAAGAAAATCCCTTCGCGGTGATGCACTTTGCCGCAAGCTCTCTAGTGAGTGAGTCAGTAGAGCGATCGGGGCTCTATTTCCGCAATAATGTTATCAATACCTTTAACCTCCTGGAGGCTATGCTTGTAAGCGGGGTGAAATATTTCATCTTTTCCACCAGTGCCGCCGTGTATGGCAATCCGCACCACGTCCCTATATCCGAAGATCATCCGTTAGAGCCGGTAAACCCCTATGGAGAGGGGAAGATTTTTGTAGAGAAGGCCTTACGTTGGTATGAGGAGGTCCATGGCTTCAAGTATATCTCTTTGGGATATTTCAAACTGAAGAGGAATCTGCCTCAATCAGAAGCATAAACCAAAGATGTTGCTGGAACGGATTAGATCAGCAGATAAATGGATTGGGGTATTCAAAGAAGTATCGCGTTTATAAAAGTTGCTAGCAACCTGAAAGGTGGTGTAATGCAACGCAAAGAAATGATAATGGATTTAATATGAAGGCCCTTATCCTTGCAGGTGGTTCGGGAACACGGCTCTGGCCGTTAAGCAGAAAGAACTACCCGAAACAATTTTTGAAGCTCAATAGCAACAAGTCCCTTCTGCAAGAGACTATGGAGAGACTGCTCCATGCATTTTCTCCCGAAGAGATGATAGTGTTGACGAACAGCGAATATAAGTTTCATGTTATACATGACGTACAATCGCTTTTTCCCCTCAACAATATTATACTTGAACCGGTTGCGAAAAACACTGCGCCTGCAATAGCGCTGGGGATAAAGTACTGCCTGGAAAAGCTCGGGTGCGAACAAAACGAGGTGCTCGTTGTCGCTCCCTCAGACCACATCATCAAGCCTGCTCAGCGCTTTGCTGAATACATCAAAGTTGCACAAGAAATAGCACACAAGGGCACGATCGTAACGTTCGGCATAAAACCGACAAGGCCTGAGACAGGGTATGGGTACATACAAGCACGGGGCAAGGAGCAGAAAGCAGAGGGCGTCGGATATTTTGCCGCAGAACGTTTCACTGAAAAACCTGACATCGAGACGGCACGGCGCTATATTGACGAGGGAAACTACTACTGGAACTCGGGTATGTTTGCTTTCTCCATTGGTACGATGATGGAGGAATTGAACAACTGCGCACCGGACATACGAAAAATGCTCGATATGAGTTTTGATGAAATGGTTGCTCACTTTGACCAGATGCCGGATATTTCCATAGACTACGCTGTTGCCGAAAAAACCGACAGAATGACGGTCCTCCCCCTCGATCTCTACTGGAATGATATAGGCTCGTGGGACTCACTCTATGATGTGGCAGAAAGGGATGAGAGGGGGAATGTCACATTAGGTGACAGTGTGACAATAGATACAGAGGATACCCTTATTATCAGTGACAAGAGGCTTATCTCGACCATCGGCATGAGGGACTGTCTGATCATTGATACCGATGATGCAGTATTGATTGTAAAACGGGAGGAGGCGCAGAAGGTAAAGGAGGTGGTAAAGAAGCTTCAGGAAGAGGATAGGAAAGAGGCGTCGGAACATCTTACCACCCATCGCCCCTGGGGGAGCTATACCGTGCTTGAGGAAGGCGAACGATACAAGATTAAAAAGATAGTTGTGAATCCCGGCGAGCGATTGAGCCTCCAGAAGCACCAACACCGTTCCGAGCATTGGGTGGTTATTAAAGGCTCAGCAAAGGTCACGATAGACGGCAAGGAGATAATCTTTCATGAGAGTGAGTCAGCATATGTCCCAAAATCAACCCTCCACAGACTCGAAAATCCCGGAGAAACGCCCCTTGAGATTATTGAAGTCCAGAATGGTGAATATGTAGAAGAGGATGACATTGTGAGAATAGATGACGTATATGGGAGGGATAAAGGGTAACATTGAGACTGTTGACAAGACCGAAGAAAAATTCTCAAATAAATAAAGGGAGGGAGAAGGCGCTTAAGAAGTGAGATAAGGAGTCAGAGGATAAGGGTCCTCATAACGGGTGGTGGGACTTTCTGTGAAGTCGCCTCTACGATTTCTTTGTTCAACATGGCAATGGAGTTATTTGTTGAGTGCCAGGATAGAAGCAGGAATGAGAAAACCGTATAATATTTCGATGGAGTTCTTGACACTAGTGGCGATGGAGGTTGGAGCAAAAGATCTGATATGATGTCAGTTATCCTTGTCACCGGCGGGGCGGGTTATATCGGGAGCCATGCGGTAAAGGAGTTGCGA
>CAYWLI010000157.1:0-1896 GCA_964459135.1 uncultured Thermodesulfobacteriota bacterium
AAAAATGTGGCGTCAGCGGATATTTGGGAATACCCTTCAGTTATTGGCAAGTACAAGCGGGTGAGCTGTAACCATTTATTCTGAAAAAAGAAATAGATCAATACAGCATAATGCAACGAAAATGGGATATTTACGGTTGAAGAAAATTTCACGTGAGGGGTTAGGAATCCGGCAATACATCACGTCTCACATGCGGATCGCGATGTATGCGGTCGTCCTAGTCGTACTGCTCGCCGCTGTGGGGGGCTGGGTTTTTCGTGGACTCCGATTCGACGAAAACCTTCACACAGTGATCCCGAATGAGGTGTATCGAAGTGCGCAGCCGTCGTCGGTGGAGCTTAAGCGCTGGATAGAAGAACTCAGCCTCCGTTCAGTGATCAACCTGCGGGGGGAGAGAGTCAGTTCTTGGTTTAAGAAAGAGCAAGCGGTTACCGAAGCCCATGGCGTGGACCTTTATAGCATAGCACTGGGTAACGGCGCCATGCCTCCCCTGAAGGCGCTCCGGCAGCTCATAAATCTCCTCGACACAGCAAAGCGCCCCGTACTCCTCCACTGTGCGCATGGCATCGAGCGCAGCGCTATCGCCTCGGCAGTCGCGGTGCTGCTGGTGGGAGGAGATGTTGTTGAAACGCGGGAGCAGTTTGGGCTGACCTATGGTTTTATACCGGGGTTAGATGAGCATCCGAAGATGCTCGATGATTATGAACAGTGGTTGGCCATGCGGGGGTGGCCCCACACTCCTGACCGGTTCCGACGCTGGGTAGAGAACGACTACGTTCCCTTCTTCTATCGGGCGCGACTCGAACCTCTGGACGTGCCCACTTCTATCGGCAACGGGAGTGTGGCGATGCTGCGTTTTCGAGCCACGAACACAAGCCCACAGCCCTGGAGGTTGCGCTCCAAGCAAGACCGGGGCATCCACCTGGGTGCGAAAGTGCGTTTGCTTGAGCCGGGTGGTGAGCATGAGATCGAGCTGCGTGGCGGCTTCCGTGATCTCACCGTTGCGCCTGGAGAAGCAGTCGTGCTGGGGCTTCCCGTCCCCCCTCTTCCTAAAACTGGACGCTACCAATTTCTTGTGGATCTTTTCGATGAGGAGGGGGGATGGTTTTCTTCGATGGGCTCAGAGCCCCTCATATTCGAACTTCGTGTTGTAGCCTCAGAGAAATCATGGGAGGCTGTTCCTATCTTTTATTTTACTCTAAGTACTCCTCTTGCACACAATTTTGGCATACCTGCTTTAACCCAATTATTAAAAGAACTTACGATTCTTTCTACTGTTCCTCTAGGCAAGCCTGCTGAAGCTTGCAAATGAGTATGACTGCGCTTTTTTTAGATGAGGTACGGCCATGACCATCCCCCTCTGCCAGGTCGCCAAAGAAATGCTGCAGGGGGAGGTTGAATCATCCCCCACCTGAAACAATAAGGTCCATTATGACAAACCGCCCCTTACAACCATTGTTTATTTCACGTAGGTTTATCAATGTTCCAATCCAACATGAAGAAATCTCCATCTTTTCTTCATATTCAATTTGTAGCTTTGCACTTGAAATGATATTTTTTGTCCCCAAGAAGTACGAACAGGACTTTAAAAAAGCCCCAAAAGCCAAGGGAGAGGAACAGTAACAACAGGGGCTATGTAAGATATGAGTAGAAATCCCGTCACATTTACTGCTACATTTAAACGCTTTTCAAACTTTAAATACTTTATAATCGCTTTCTGTGAGCCAGTTTGGTATGAGAGGTTGTTACCAATAAGGCATGATTTTGACGGCGGAAAATTATCATTTCAAGGGAAAAGCTACAATGGTGAACGCCCTATGCAAAATTTCTAACTTTCTATATTCTAAATCCAACATGAAGAAATCTTCATCTAATCTTCATCTTCAATTAATCTTG
>CAYWLI010000157.1:1996-3696 GCA_964459135.1 uncultured Thermodesulfobacteriota bacterium
GGGTTTTTTGTCACATGAAGCCCCAGATAAGTAAAAAATGTGGCGTCGGCGGGTATTTGGAAATTTCGTTTAGTTATTGGCAACTACAAGCGCGTGAGTCGTAACCATTTATTCTAAAATAAGTAATAGATCAACGCAACATAATCCAACGAAAATGGGCTATTTACGGTTGAAGAAAATTTCACGTGAGGGCTTAGGAATCTGGAGGTACAGCGCGTCCTATTTGCGGGTCGCGATGTATGCGATCGTCCTAGCTGCATTGCTCGCGGCTGTGGTGTTATGGCCGCTGCGTGCACTCCTATTCGAAGAAAATTTTCACGCAGTAATCCCGAGTGAGGTGTATCGTAGTGCGCAACCGTCGCAGGTGACGCTTGAGCGCCTGCTAAGAGAGTTCGGCCTCCGTTCAATGATCAACCTACGCGGGGAGCGCGCAGAACCCTGGTTCAAGGACGAGCAAACAGTTACCAAAGCCCATGGCGTGGATTATTACGTCATCGCGTTGTATAGCTCCAAAATACCTCCTCGGGCTACGCTCTTGCAACTCGTGCACATTCTCGACACTGCACGGCGCCCCTTATTACTCCACTGTGGTCTTGGCATCGAGCGTAGCGGTCTCGGCTCGGCAGTTGCATTACTCCTGGCGGGAGGAGACGTCACAGAAGCACGGAAGCAATTCGCCTTGACCTATGGCTTCGTGCCTTTGTGGGATGACCATCCGAAGGTGCTCGATGATTACGAACACTGCTGGATGTGCAGGGATGGCCCCACACTCCCGACCGATTCCGGTACTGGGTGAAGAACGAATATTGTGATGGAACAGATAAAGGAGAAGAATAGGGCGCTTCTCAACCGAGGCAATCTCAGAGATACCATCTTTGTCATTTCTGTCGCCTCTAGCTTGGTGTATGGTATCGATACTACAAGGCTATGTATATCATTCTTATTATTGACCATAGGATCCGTTCTGCATTTTATCACCAAGGGGATCTTGATCAGAAATGTCGCCCTTTGCAAAGAAGGGACATACGGAATCGTTCGGCATCCCTATTATTTGGCCAACTACGTGATAGATTCCAGTTTTTGTCTGCTGTCCGGCAATATCTATTTATTGCTCATGTACCCTTTTTTATTCTTTTGGGCTTATGGGCCGACGTTAAGCGAAGAAGAAAGAACACTGACTTCAACTCACGGAGCTGCATATGTACAATACAGCTTGGAAGTCCCCCAAGTCTTACCTAAGGGGCAGTCCATTAAAACATGGAAAAATATAGTAAGCGGTTTTTCGAAGAAACGTATAACGGCAAAAGAAATGTCCAGGCTCACGAGGTTCTGGGGGATGGCAATCTTCCTTACGCTTTTACACGATCTAAGCGAGGAGGGACTCAAAGAACTGATGTTTTTCTCCCCTCGAAGGGACCAGGATGGGTTGTTGTATCTATTGCTATCTTTCTGTTTATTCATCGCAAGTTTTTTTATACTCCGGATATCTAAAACAAGCACAAGGAAAGAAGCTTAAGTCTGACGAAGGCGAGGCGTAACGTATCAAGTCTCATGCTGATCATGCATTGAAATTCGTGCTTTGCACGGTGAAGAAAAAGGGAGGTACAGGGTATGAAAATAGCTTTTTCCCGTAAACAGAAGATTTTTATCACAGCACTCGTCGTATTACTCCTTATACCTGCAAGCTACTTTGGCGTATA
>CAYWLI010000158.1:0-3635 GCA_964459135.1 uncultured Thermodesulfobacteriota bacterium
ATCCAAGTCATAGTCCCAGCTCATTACATCGGTATAGGTGAAGCGGTAATGACCATAGTACCTGATCCCTTCCCCCTGAGCGATCTTTGCCGGATGGATGAGGAAATCGGACTCATCCTCTAAGAGACCGTACGGGTCACCCATACCACCCATCCTCCCCTGCCAGCCGTAGGAAGTACTTACCAGGGCGATTATCAGTAGAGGAAGAGCCAGTAAAAGATATCTTTTTTTCATAGAACCTCCTTGTGCGAATTACCCTTGATTTTTATTAGAATAAAATCCGCTAAAAAATATAGCATAAAAAGTTTCTCGTCAATTAATATAAAAGAAAAGAGCGGGGTCGCCCCAGCCCTTTTTTATTTTTTCCTCTTGAACCCTTGAACCCTGGACCCCTCTAATCCTTCTTTTTTAAAACCAAAACCCTATCGCCATGATCGCCCCTGCCACCACGGGGATAGTAAAGTTATCGTCCAACCCCGTGGGGATCAGCTCGACCAGGGCGCCTCCAATGACCGCCAGGACCCCCCACAGGAGGTTGTCCCGCATGGTAAAGGCTATGACGATCATCCCGCTGATAAAAAAGGCTAAGCTCCCCTCCAGGCTCTTGCCAAAGATGCGGGTCCGCCCCCACCCGCTCCCCACAATGCCGGCCGCAGCATCGCAGATGATGAGGATGTAGAGGCTGGCAATGGCCACCGGTTTGGGGAAGAGGATGATGGAGGCCACCGCCCCGAAGACGAAATAGCTCGACCCGATGAGCCCGTATTTCTCATGCTCCCGCAGAAAATTAGTGGTGATGACCCGGTCGAAGAGCTTTTTGAATCCCTGATGAAAGTGCCTGAAAACATCACAGAAGACGTAGCAGGCGCCGAGGGGAATCAGGATCATCAAGGTCGTCTCCCGGGAAATGTAGTGATACACAATGGGGATGGCGAGGGGATAGATGTGCATGATCTTTCTGCGGATCTCGAGCCAGGGCACCTTGGTTTGATTGAGGATCCTGTTCCTATTCTTATTCATGGTCATACCAAACCTCTCACGTGATCTATCTCTTCCGAAGTCAGGGCCCGGCACTCCCCCGGGCGCATCCCCTCCAGGGTAAGAGACGCAAATCTGATCCTCTTGAGCTGCAACACCGGGTGATGGATCGCCTCGAAGGTCCGTTTGATCACGCGGTTCCTCCCCTCGTGCAGGGTGATCCGCAGCCACGAGTTCTTGGCAAGCCTCCGCGCCGGGGAGACCTCCATACGGGGACTCATCCCATCTTCGAGCATGACCCCCTGCGCCACCTGCTCCATCTCAGCCGGGGTCAATATCCCCTTTACCTTCACCAGGTACGTCCGGGGAACCCCGTAGCGGGGGTGAGAGAGGCGCATGGCCATCGCACCGTCATTGGTGAGCAGCAGCAGCCCCTCGGCGTCGTAATCGAGCCTCCCCACGGGGAAGACCTTGGCCTTGATCCTCGGAATGAGGTCCTTTACCGTAGGCCTCCCCTCAGGGTCATTGAGCGAGGTGATGACACCAGGGGGCTTATAGAGGAGGTAATAGACCTTGGCTGAGGGGCGGGGGATCAATCGCCCCTGTACCTTGATCCGGTCGAGCACGGGATCGGCCTTAAACCCCAATGTATTGATCACCCGGCCGTTGACGCTGACCTTCCCGGCCCGGATCAGCTCCTCCCCTCCCCTTCTGGATGCCACCCCTGCCTCGGCAAGGATCTTTTGCAGCCTGACCAGGACCATTGCTATTCCTCTGCCTCCTCTTCCGGCTCATCTTCCGATTCGTCCGGCTGGGGCTCCACCCCCTCTTCCCCCCTCAGGTCATCCAGCTCTTTAAGCGTGGGGAGGCCGCCCAGGTTCATCAGCCCAAAGACCTCCAGAAAGCGCCTGCTCGTCCCGTATACCAGTGGCCGGCCGGCAACCTCTTTGCGCCCCAGGATCTTGATGAGCCCCTTCTCCAGCAGGGAGTTCAACACCCACCCCGAATCCACCCCCCTGATCTGCTCGACCTCCGCCCTGACAATAGGCTGGCGGTAGGCCACAATGGCCATGGCCTCTAGGGATGATTTACTGAGCCTCATCGGTTTGACCTTTCGCAGGCTTTTAATCCACGAGGCATAGTCGGCCTTGGTGCGGAACTGGTACCCCTCGCTCACCTCTGCCAGGTGAAAGCTTCTGCCCATCTCCCCATATTCACCCACCAGCTCATCGAGGATCTCCTTGATCACCTTCTTCCCCACCTCGTCTTCCATGACCTTGACGATGTTATCAATGGTTAGGGGATGCTGATGAACAAACAGGAGGGCCTCGATAACCCGTTTGATCTCTTCTCGCTGCACCTTATTCCTCCCGCTCCATAGGGATGACCGCGGCAATGGCATGTTTGTAGATCAACTGCTCACCCTCACCCTGCAACAGGATGCAAAAGTTGTCGAACCCGGAGATGGTCCCGTAGAGCTTCTCACCCGATGACAACGCCACGGTCAGCCACACCTTCTCCCGGCGCATCCTGTTGAGGAACTGATCCTGTATATTGACCGCACTCGTCCTGCTCACCCTCATCCCCTTAATTCCGCCAAAATCCCTCGATCATGTCCTTCACAACACCCCGGTCCCGGGGAAATTCGATCCAGTGGATCTCGGGGTCCCCCTTGAACCAGGTGATTTGCCTGCGGGCATACCGCCTGGTATCCCGTTTGATCAGCCTCACGACCTCTGGGAGGTCGTACTCCCCTTGTAGATAGGCTATTATCTGTTTGTAACCCAGTGACTGCATCGCCTTGAGGGAGGGAGCATACCCCATTTCTAAGATGCGTGCTACCTCTTCTGTGAGCCCCTGTTTGATCATTGCATCGACCCTTTTATCAATACGCATGTAAAGCTCCGCACGCTCCTTCTGCAGGCCGATCTTTAACGTTTGATAGGGCCCCTCCTTGAAAAGGTGCTGATTACGGAGGGCCGAGATCGGACTCCCCGTCCGCTCGTAGACCTCCAGGGCCCTAATGATGCGGTAGGTGTCATGGGGATGGAGTTGCGCGGCAGTTGGGGGATCTACTTCCTGGAGGCGCCCATAGAGCCGCTCCCTTTCCCCTGCCTGGACCTCGGCTTGCAGGCGCATTCGGATAGCCGGGTCCACTTCCCCCCCCTTGATCAAACCTGAGGTCAGGGCCTTGATGTAGAGCCCCGTCCCCCCTACCACCATGGCCCTCCTACCCCGCGCCTGTACATCGGCAATTGATCGTTGGGCCTCCTCCCGATAGAGGGCGGCGCTGAACTCCTCGTCAGGGTAGAGGATATCGATAAGATGATGCGGCACCAATTTCCTTTCTTCTTGCGTGGGTTTGGCCGTGCCGATGTCCAGGTAGCGATAGACCTGCATCGAATCGGCGTTGATGATCTCGGCCTTGAAAAGCCCTGCCAGCTCCAACCCCACGGCGCTCTTGCCGCCGGCAGTGGGACCGGCTATCACTACGATCCTGGGCCTGTCCACCGCAAGAGTCTAAACTACCGACTGATTTTGTTCAAGGGGAAATATGAGGCTCCGCCCCCCTTTCGTTCGGTATCCTGGTTGCCTGTACCCGTAAGATAAGTTGCCTCGCCTGTGGCGTCCCACTGTGTGGCGGTCCCACCGATGGC
>CAYWLI010000159.1:0-3509 GCA_964459135.1 uncultured Thermodesulfobacteriota bacterium
ATTTAGTAAACATTGTGGAATCGAACCTCGCTGAGATTACTGCATCACTCACACCGAAGCTGTTCTCAAAAAGCATCGGCCTCACACCCCGGGAACTGGATGTGGCCAACCTCGTGAAAAACGGCCTCACCAGCCAGGAAATTTCAGAAACCCTTTGTTTGTCTGATAATGCAGTCGCTTTTCACCGGAGGAATATCCGAACTAAGCTCGGGTTGAAAAAAAAGAAGGTCAACCTCAGATCTTACTTGCAAAATTTGTCCTAGAGACCTACTTTCCACGCTTAAGACCACCTCTGTAAAGATTAATTATAGGTAGTTTTTTACTACTATATTTCTATCTATAAACTATCTTTAATCATGGGCGTTTTTGTGTATAATAAAATCAAAGAATGTAAGGCGGATCTCATTTAGGCAGGATCCCAGGGACTACTGAGGCAAGGTAAACCAACACGCAATCTACAGAGAAAGAAAGGAGGATTTTTCGGTCATTTTATAGAGAAGAGTAGTGGTTGTTATTACAATATCGAGGGCAAAGTAGCGGCTAAAATCAATACGTAAACTAATCATACGTAATCTAATACAGAAAGAAAGGAGGTTTGTTATGCCACATTTTGAATCAAAACCGGGAAAAGAGTTCGATTGGAAGGGTTTTCAGAAACACATGAATTTTACGGATGAGGAACTGAAAGCATGGATGGATGATCCGGCGAAATTTGAAGGCGCTCAAAAAATGTGCAGCCCGGAGATGCAAAGGAAATGGCTTATTGTTGAGGTTGTCAAATCGCATGGCTGCGCCAATGGATTAAAGGTAGGCGATCGCCTCTATTTCAAAGGAATCGGCAACTTGGACCCTGAAAGAAGCAGCCACTGGTGCGGTCATAATATGTCGTTTCTACCGCTCATCCAGGATGCATGCCACAATCTGGTAATGCAGGGTAAAGACCCCAATACATTGTTCCCCAATTATTATTCGTGTGTGGACACTACGCCTAAATACGGGTGGGGGTATGTTGAAAACAAAGCCTACGTGGTAGATGAGGACGATTTAGACAAAATTTAGATAAAGGAGACTAGACCGTAAATCCAGTGGCAAAAGGATGACGCAAAAGAACAGTTAGAGTTAATAGATGTTCTACAGTAACAAGGAAGGAGGTTTATTATGGGTTTAGGTCATTTTGTATCGCGGGCAGCTGATGGTTTTGACTGGAAGGGGTTCCAGAA
This sequence comes from uncultured Thermodesulfobacteriota bacterium, assembly GCA_964459135.1. GTDB lineage: Bacteria > Desulfobacterota > B13-G15 > B13-G15 > RBG-16-54-18 > CAYWLI01. The sequence goes on from CAYWLI010000159.1 coordinate 1,221, forward strand.
ACACATGGGTTATTCTGACGAGGAACTAAAGGCCCTGCAGAATGATCCCGTGAAATCGGAATATGTTCAAAGAATATGTAGCCCTGATATGCAGGACAAATATCTTATTGCTGAAGTTGTCGAATCACACGGATGCGTAGCGGGAATGAAGCCGGGCGATCGCATATACTTCAAGGGGATGACTGTGCTGGATCCCGAAAAGAGCGATCCCTGGTGTCCCTACATCGTGAATGTATTTTGGTTTACGGCCGGGGCTCGCAACATGGTCAGGCAAGGTCTCGATCCTAACACCTTCTATGTCAATTATTCCGGATGTATGGATGTCGGCCCGGAGAACGGTTTGGGGCGGGTTGTATATCAAGTCAGAGTGGTGGATGAAAGCGAGCTGGATAGATAACCGAGACGAAGGCTAAATATTTCACCCCGCCTTGTGAATCGAGAGCAAGGAAAGGCTTTGCCTCTTCTGACGGCAACAGGGAAAACGGTCCTCCTTACTCCCCTTGTGCTCCAGGGGGCATGCTAAGGGGAACCAACAATGTCTCATCATTCCAGCCTCACCCCCTCCTTGAACGGGGTTTGCGGCATTCCTAGGGGCGCATGACGTACCTATCAAACAGGAGTTATAAAAATGGATTTTTCATTTACTGAAGAGCAAAAGCAGATTAAGGCATTAGCCAAGGAATTTTGTCAGAGGGAAGCTGATCAGGAGCGTTTTGAGGAAATCGGTGCAAAGACGTGTGCGGCGCGGACGGTGGAAGAGCAGAGAGCTGTTTTTCCTTATGACCTGTTGGAGAAACTGCATCAGGTCGGACTGCGCCAGCTTTCGATTCCGCAGAAGTATGGAGGTACGGCTCCCGAAACGGATGTGAACCTAACCCTGACCATGGCGGCTGAGGAGGTAGGTTACTGGGGGGGCGCGATAGTAGACCCGCTCATGATCCCCTGGCTTTTTCTGCGAGGCATTGCGGCAAACAGGTACGTAACCGAGGAACAACGGCAATGGATCTTCTCAAAATTCATCGAAAACCCCAGGTTGGTAATAGCCACGTCGGTTGGTGAACCGGCAGGTGGCACCGACATCCATCTGCCCTATGATGAGGGAGGCAGCTCAATTTTACAGGTCACCGCCCATAAAGATGGAAACGAGTGGGTTATTAATGGTGACAAAACGTTTTGCAGTAACGGAGGAACAGCCGATTTTATTATGCTTGCGGCCAGGACCGATAAAGAGGCGCCGGTATCTCAAGCCATGACCTTTTTCTGGATCCCCACGAACGCTCCTGGTATCACATTGACTCCGAACAAATTTTTAACGATGGAGTTCGGGGGAAACTGCCAAACACACTATGATAATGTGAGGGTCCCTGAAAGCAACCTAACAGGGGAGGTGAACAAGGGGTTTTCCATCATCGAGAGCTTTTTTGAGGCCCATCTTCCCGGTGTTTCCGGCTCCTTAGGTGTGATGCAGAGGATCTATGAGCATATGAGAGAATACGCCAAGCAGAGAATCGGAGGCGGCAAACCCATTATCGAACACACCAGTGTTGCGGCTAAGATGGGAGAAATGGCGGTCAAGCTGGAAGCAGTAAGAAACTTGTTGTACCGGGGCGCCTGGGAAATCGATCAGGTGCATAATGCCGGTGGCCGGGCCCTTGGGGAAAGCAACTGGTTTTGGTTTACGGCAGGTTATGCGTTCTTTAAACAAGTTTCTTTTCGATTTTGCGAGATGGCCACAGACATCTACGGTGGAATGAGCGCATCGGTCGATTTACCCCTGGGAGAATTCCTGAAACATATATTTTATATACGGGCTGCCGGTCTTACCGTCGATGTAGAATTGATCAGGGCGTGCAGGGACTATGACACCCGATACCAAAAGGGATAGACGATTGCTGTCCCCTCGTATGTTCGCTAAACGGACTTGATATCCTTCATCCTCTAATGTGTTGACCTGACGCTAACTCCATACGGAGACATTCCTGATGAATATGATTGTTTGCTGCAAGCAGATCCCCGACCCCGAAGCCCCGCCTGCGAGCTTCAAAATCGACTCATCCACCCATAACGTGATCCCACCGCCAGGGTTCCCCCCCGTCATTAGCCCTTTTGACTTAAATGCCGTCGAAGCTGCTCTTCGTATAAAGAACAAATCAGGAGGTACTGTTATTATACTCTCTCTCGGGAACAAGCTGTTGCCCGAGATAATAAAAAAACCGTTATCCATGGGGGCTGACGAACTCGTCCTTTTAGAAGACGAGGCCTTTGAAGGGGGTGACAGCTGGTCAACTG
>CAYWLI010000160.1:0-3502 GCA_964459135.1 uncultured Thermodesulfobacteriota bacterium
GGGCCAGGGCCATATTGGTGGCGATGGTGGTCTTCCCCGTACCTCCCTTGCCGCTGGCCACTGATATGATCATCCTTTTTCCTCCAACATTGTCCGTGCCAGCTCTACAGGTACACCAATGGCCACCCGATCCCTCGTTATCCCCCCATATTCCCGGGAATCTCTGCAGCCAAAAGAGAGGGCGATCTGTTTCTTGATAACAGCCTCCACTGCCACATGTCCGCACACTGAAACGATGCTTGAGAGATCGACGTTTAAATCTTTCCCGAAATGAATCTGATAACTCCTCAGCAGCTTCATAACCTGCCCGGGCTGGAGATATGACAACAATAGATCAGGAGGGCTGTTTTTAAGATTGAGGCCGATTCCTTTGAGGGAACCATGAAGCTTCGGAAGGTTGCGCACTAATTCTTTTGCCTTTGATTCGCTAAATCCCTCTTGATCATGGAATTTTTCCACCATCTCCGCCCTGGCCGTTTCATCCCAGCCAAACACATAACGGGCTCCGTGGCAATTCAGGTCTTCAGGCCTCAAGAGCATAGGGTGAACCAAGGCTTTTTTAATGGCTTCACAGAAACGAATATCTCTTACTGAATGTTCAGTTACAGCGGGAAGCTCATCGAAATAGAATTTTACACCGGTCCATCTGCCCCCGAAATGCTGTTGAAACGCATCTACGACATGCATTACACTGCTCCTGTTCGTAATCTTGTAGTCGGAACCCTCAGACGTAGATCATCGTGTATTATTTTCTAACCATGGATGTGCCACACTGAGGGCACTGTATCTGGTAACAGGGGATTCCAGCTTGATGGGGGGCTGTGGCACCGCATTGCGGGCATACGCACTCACCCTGGGGGCCGGCGCCCGGCCTGGTGCCGCCCATCCTCCCTCTTCCAGGTCCCGTTCCCTGTCCTCTGCCTCTACCCGTTCCTCTGCCGCCCCCACCTGGGGGGCCTTGGCCGTCACCTCGTGGCATGATTTTTCCTCCTTTTTTATTGGTTAGTTTTCACAACAGCGCTTCGGATTTGCGCAGGAGACCCCGCTCTCGCAACACCGTGATTCGGCCCCCTCACTGAGTTGACCCTTGAAGGAGAAGGATGCAGGGGAAAGAATCTTCTCCAGATCTGTGCTGTTACAATACGTGCACTGGAGGGGGTCGTCTTTTTCCCCTACACCTTGAAAGATTTCAGAGACCTTCCCACAGGACCGACAACGATATTCATATATTGGCATGATCAACTCCTTATCTTACTTCAACCCTGCAAGCTTCAGCGGACGGCGTCCCGTCGTCACGGGGCCGCTTGTTCGTGTTCTATCCTGTGAACCTTCTATCTGCCTTTGTCCCCCTCACATGCCTGTTTGTCTTTTCGAACCAACCGATGCGCTCTGCCGAATAATGATCGAATTCAGAGACGTAGGGCTTAACGTCGAGCAAAGGTGTCCCATCTAAAATATCCACGTTCTCGATAAGAAGCGTCTGATTCCGTAACTTGTTTAATCGTACGACCGATAGACCAATTGGATTTGGACGCTTCGGGGCACGCGTGGCGAACACGCCACGTTGCACCGAATCCATGAAGGGGGTGACAAGGGGCGTGAATCCATCGCTTCGGTGAAAGTGATAAATTAAGATGATATGCGAGAAGCCTTCGAGATCCTTCAATCCTTGGGAGAACTCGGGAAACAACTCTACCGTGCCCTGGACGCCGGCTGCTGCCGTAGGCTGTATAGGCGTGCCTTCAGCTTCATGGAAAGGGCTATGGATTATCCCGATCTGTTGGTATTCAATCCTCATGATCTATCTCTCGGGCGGACGCATCGTTCAGACAGGGTATGATAAGTGAAAATATTTTTATCTTCCCCTTCCTTGGCCTCTGCCGCCGCCTCCCATACCTTGGCCCCTGCCGCCCCCCATGCCGGCGTGGGAAGCAACTGTGGCTTCACCGGCCTCTTGCAATTGGCCAGTTTTAAAAAGCGAGATGGTTTCCCGTACCGTACCCGTAGCGCCGACAAAGATCTTGGTTCCTGCTGCGGCCAGGGAAGAGGCTGCATTGGGTCCCACATTACCGGTTATAACCGCTTCAGCCCCCTTGTTGGCGATGAATTGGGCTGCCTGCGGACCTGCCCCTCCGGCGGCCATGACGGCTTCATTCTCCGCAGCCTCGAACTCCATGGTTTCGGGGTCTACGAAGACAAAAAACTGGCAGCGGCCAAATCGCGGATCGATGGGTGAATCGAGGGTATTGCCCGTAGAGGTGACTGCTATCTTCATGTTCTTTCTCCTTTCCTGAATGCATTAATGGTGGTGCTCACAGCCGGTAGCCCCGCTTATTTCCCCCCGAAGATATGCGTTCAGGATATCCTCGAGGTTGCCTTGTATCCCGGTGGTGATGGCCTCGATGCCGAACTGGGTGAAGTGTTCGAGGGCTCGCGGCCCCATGCCCCCGGCGATCATTACCTGAGCATCCTGTTCTTTGATGAACTGGGGCACTGCACCGGGGACGTGACTGTTGAAATAGGGGTTGTCGATAACCTCTACATTCGATGCGGTGTTGTCCTCGACGTCCACAATCGTATAGTAGGGGCACCTTCCAAAATGAGCGCTTAATGATCCTTGCAATCCCTGATTGTCTTCGCTGGCAAAGGCAATCTTCATACGTCATTACCTCCTTTTTTGCTTCTTGTCTGCAGCCACAGCGGCTGCCCCGCTCTTTTCCTCTTTTTTCTGCTCTCTAGGAGATTCCACAAAGGCCTTGCATTTTTCTGCTATTTCGTTATAGGCCTTTGTCACCTCTGCGTCGGGATAGGCGACTACATAGGGGGTGCCGCTATCGGATTTCTGCACCACCTCTGGATCGATGGGGATGCGGCCGAGAAAGGGGACCTTGAGATCCTTGGCGGCCTTTTCTCCCCCTCCTATCTTGAAGAGGGGAATAAGATGTCCGCACTCAGGACACTTTAGTCCGCTCATGTTCTCCACGATGCCGATGACCGGTATCTTTAACATCCGGCTGAAGTTTACCGACTTTCGGGAGTCCAAGAGGGCCACATCCTGTGGGGTGGTGACGATAATGGATCCATCCATGCCCTCGATCAGATTGGCCACGCTTAAGGGTTCATCTCCAGTCCCGGGTGGCAGATCAACGATCAAAAAGTCGAGGACGCCCCACTCGACATCCCCCAGAAACTGTTTGATGGCGGTGTGTTTGATTGGCCCCCGCCACACCACCGGGGAATCGGGATTGGGGAGGAGAAAGGCCATGGAGATCAGTTTGACATTGGGGAGGACCTCCACGGGACGAATAGCTTCGTTTCCACCTTGCAGGGGCTTCCAGTCAACCCCCCACATCTTGGGGATATTAGGTCCGTGGATATCCGCATCGAGGATCCCCACCCTCTGGCCATCCACGGCGAGAATGGCGGCGAGGTTGACGGCCACAGTGGTTTTACCGACGCCACCTTTGCCGCTCATCACCATGATCTTATAGCGAATTTTTCC
>CAYWLI010000161.1:0-3501 GCA_964459135.1 uncultured Thermodesulfobacteriota bacterium
GTGCTTGGGCAGGATGGGCTGGGTCCCCGCCACGTCATGCAGGAAGGGGGCATACCCACGGCTGAGATAGAGCTTTATTGTATGGAGATCAACGGCCTCGGCGGACGTGACAATGCTGTTGTCGACCCACGGAAAGGGGTGTTCTTTGGTGTACTGGAACGTGAAGACGACATCCTCAGCAGTGAAAGCGGTTCCGTCGTGCCATTGCACGTCCTCCCGCAGCTTGAACACATAGGCGTTCTCACCGGCATTGTATTTCCATTCCCTTGCCAGTTGCGGTACAAAACCGTCGGCGTCTTTCCAGACGAGCGTCTCGAAGATAAAGCTCATCAGCACGTACCCCGGGCCGCGGGGATAATGGGCGTAGGGAGAGGGATACCCCCAATCGCCAGTAGCGTCGGCTATGGTGTACGATGCCACGACCCCCGAGTCCCTGCTGCATGATGCCAATGCCAGGGACAAGCCCCCCATCAGTACGAACCCGATCGTTATGAGCAATAGCAGTCTCCCCCGGAGTATCGCTTCCATGCCTTTCCTCCTTTCGTTGCCGCACACGGTGATGTTGAAAAAAAGCCACGCATGCCTCCATCCCTTCAGGGATGGATCGCCTTCGTGGCTTCAATCATTCCAGTTATGTATTAAAACTTCGAAGCTATTGTACGAGCTGGGCTTCCTGCCCGCGTTTGGTAAGCTCCAATTATAATATAAGATAGTATGCTTTAGGGAGTCTTGTCAAGGATTATCATTTGTTCCGGATAGATGGGTATAGCCATAGTTGCCAATTAGGAGAGGAGAGATTTTTGGACAAATCCCGGATTACCCCTTGCCTTTGCTCCAACTGAGCGGATATAATGACGCCTCTGTGGAGAAAAGGGCTCGTGGGGAAGCTGCTGAAAGGGTGGACCTTGTCAAACAGGCTCGTATTGGAGGTCCATGATGAGAGCACTCAATATTATGCGATTTTTGGAATCTTAAGGTGGTGATCAGGGGTAGGGTAAAGATCCAACCCGAATATCTCCAGGCAATCTGCCCTGTCAATCCCTGTGAACAGGAGGCAAAGGAGACCTTGGGAGCAGAGGTGGTTTATCGCCGGGAGCTTACCCGGATAGGAGTGCGGGAGGCGGAAAAGGGAAAAACCATACAAAAGCTGCTCGGCTCATTTGAGGAGAACACCCTCTCCTACCTCAAGCATTCCGCCTTCCCGGAAAAACTGGTGAGGCATCAGTGGCAAAAACTGGCTGAGGAGCTTACAGGCAAGGAGGTTGATGGGGGATGAAGCGGCTCATGATCATACCCATTGCGCTCCTCACCTTGCTGTGCACCCATCTCCCCCATGGCATAGGGCACCCGTCCTTACCAGGAGATGTGGAAAAGGGGATCAGCTTTCACTACCGGGTCCGGAAGCTGGGGAATACCATCATCACGGCCTCGCTCTCCATAGAGCGGGATGGCCCCCTCCATCTGGTAAAGGCCGCCGTGGATACCACGGGAATGATCCGTCCCTTCTTTCGCATGCATAACCGTTTTTGCTCATTTGTCACAGAGGACGGGTTAGAGCCGCTGCGATACGTAAAAAAGATAGATCAACGGGGGGTTTTTTCGCGCAACAAGCGCTATACCGACATCCTCACTTTTGACCCCGCCAATGGTACGGTCACGGTCGAACGTGAAGGCACACCCAATGCACAAGAGATAGCAGTCCCGCCGCACACCTATGATCCGTTGTCCATCTTCCTCAAATCCTTTCTGGAGGCAGAGGTAGAAGATGGCAAGCAGATAGCAATGAGGATCTATGACGGGATCAAGCTCAGAGAGGTCACATTCGCTGCTACCAGCGGGGAGATACCTACCACCCTCTACGGTGAGGTAAAGACCATCTGTCTGGAATCCGAAGTCCCCTTCAGCAGCTTGGGGGATAAAGAGGGGACCATCAAGATATGGTTTACCGATGATGAAAGGCGTTTCCCCGTCAACATCACTCTGGAGCTCCCTTCTTTGGGGAGTGTGGAGTTTGAGCTGGAGCGCGTCGAGCAATGGTAAGGTAGGCAGGGATCTCTCAGATTCGCTTTGCAACCGACGAAGGATTACTATTGATTTATTACTAAAAGAAACACAAAATCACACGAAGACGTCCCGTACCACCCTGCACCTTAAATTTTAACTAAGGAAAGCAGGATGTCGCAAAGCGACACAATGCAAATTTTATGGAAACGGCCCCACCACGCGACACAAAATAAGGAATGGGGGGTCCCGCAAGCGGGAGATGCCGCCGCAGCGGCACGGAGAACGCAAAGAATTAAAAAAGCATTAAAATCGCAGTGTCCTTTGTGGTTTGATATGAGGGAATAAAGATAAATTCCAAATGAGTCCGGAACAATGGTTCTTTAAAATTCATGAATAAAGGCGCGACTCTTCCTCATCCGGCCTTTTTGACAGACTTCTCGCTATTCTTTCCGTCAATTCATCTTTTCTGATTGTTTGCATACCTCTCTTCTTTTTCTCACCCAATATAATGAGCGAAAACCCATATATGCCGAGTGGCAGCACGACGACTTCTCTCATTAGATTAAGTGTCTTCGGAATTTCCATTGTTAAGCCAAGAAAAATTAAAATACAGCCAATCGACATCAAAAAGAATCCCTTCCACAGATATTGATACCATGCTTGTTTACGTGAATGCCTATAGCAATATGATGTTAAAATTAACGACACTGCTATTAAACTGCTTATTACAAAAAGTAATATCCCAAATTGCCAATACAATGAAATCATATTCTTTCCTTTCTGTCTCTCCTCAACGGCATTAACCGATGCTCCCAAATGCGTTGAAATCGCAGCTTAGCCGGAGAGTCTCCTTTCTTTCTTGGGATGCTGTTGCCATTGATTTCCCTAACATATTCCTTACGTCCCGACGATCAAGCTTTTCAGCCAAAATGAGAGATAACTATAGCAATAGGAACATTAAAAGCAGATTAAAATAACATGAAGATTTATTAATGTGAGATTGAAAAACGGCGGGTCACATCGCGCTATTTCACTATGGAAGGTTTTACACCTCCCTTAATCTGTTTCAATTAAACCAATGTCTTTACTGTATTGACCGGAAGTCCCGCAGGAAAAATGGAAAATAGGTCTCTCCACCTTCCGTATAATCATCGGGCAATGCTTGAGCCCCTTCGGAATATAGACCGAACAACTGTGGGTGAGAATATGTTTCTCATCACCCAACCATAATTCAACCTCTCCACATAAATCCTTGGGGTTTTCCGGATTGGAGCCGAAAAAGGACAGGATTTCATCAAAATCATGCACATGCGTGGGGGGGGATAACGTGGTCGGCTTCCAGAACCACGAGCATTCCACATAGAAAGCACCTTTAATGACTCTATCATCAATATAGGTTATCGGAGTCATGACATCCGCAGCGTCTTTCTGAGGTTCGCCTTCCGTTAACGGTTTGGGAGAGGTAATAATATATTTCTCATACTGTCTTTCTTCCAT
>CAYWLI010000162.1:0-3481 GCA_964459135.1 uncultured Thermodesulfobacteriota bacterium
GGATGAAAGAGGCGTACCTCTATGAAAAGGAGTCAGGCGGGAAGGTCCGCTGTCTCCTGTGCAATCACCGCTGCCTCATCGCCGATGGGAAAAGGGGGGTATGCTACGTACGGGAGAATAAAGATGGAACCCTCTACACCCTCGTCTATGAAAAACTCATCTCGGCTCATGTGGACCCCATTGAAAAAAAGCCGTTTTTCCATTTCCTGCCGGGGAGCAAGGCCTTTTCCATCGCCACAGCAGGGTGTAATTTCCGATGCCTTCACTGTCAAAACCATGAGATCTCCCAGTTGCCGCACGATAGAAAAACAATAACCGGGGAGAAGGTTTCAGGGGAAGAGATCGTCTCCATGGCCCTGCAAAACAATTGTGCCAGCATATCCTATACCTACACCGAGCCTACCATCTTCTTTGAGTACGCCTACGATACGGCAAAGATAGCCCATGAAAAAGGATTAAAGAACAACTTTGTCACCAATGGCTATATGACTGCAGAGACGTTGGATATGATCGCCCCGTATCTCGATGCGGCCAACGTGGACCTCAAATCCTTTTCAGAGGAATTTTATAAAAAAGTATGCGGTGCGCGATTAAAACCCGTGTTGGAGAACATCGCCAAGATGCATGACCTAGGGATCTGGGTGGAAGTAACCACCTTAATCATTCCCACCCTGAACGACGCGGAGCGTGAATTACGAAAGATTGCCCGCTTCATCCTTTCGGTCTCCCCGGGGATCCCCTGGCACGTCAGCGCTTTTTATCCCACCTACCAGATGCTGGATAAGCCGAGGACTTCACCGGAGATCGTCAGGCAAGCACGGGAGATCGGTCTGGAAGAGGGGTTGCGTTACGTCTACACCGGCAACATCCCTGGTGAGGAGGGGGAGAACACCGCATGCTATCACTGTAAAAATGTGCTCATTCGGCGCTGGGGTTACCAGATAGCGGAACAGAGGGTAACGGATGGAACGTGCCCTCACTGCGGCACCCCCATCGATGGGGTGTGGATGTAAACACTAAAGGGATGAACCATGGATAAGGTGAAAAAACAACGATATATTTGGGCCATCGCAGGGGGAAAGGGAGGTATTGGCAAGAGCTTTGTCGCCGCCAACCTCGGGATCGCCCTCTGCGAACGGGGCAAAAAGGTGATAGTGGTCGATGCCGATCTCGGCGGCGCAAACCTTCACACACTCCTGGGGATCCCCCAGCCGCCCATGAGCCTCGACGAATTTATCAGGGAAGGGATGCGCAGCATGAAGGGGGTCCTCACCGAGACGGGGATACCCAATCTCCACTTGATAGCCGGTGCCCAGGATATCCTGGCCCTCAGCAATCCGAAACAAAGCCAAACGCAGAAAATTATTAAACACATCTGCTCCCTGGACGCCGATCACATCATCATCGATCTGGCAACGGGTATGGCCCCCTCTGTCTTCGACTTCTTCCTCATCTCTGATAACGGGATCATTCTGTGCACACCTGAGCCCACTTCCTTGGAGAACGCCTATCAATTCATCAGGGGGGTTTTCTTTCACCGATGGATGAATATGGCCACCGACAAAGAGATCAGGAAGCTCATCGAGGTGGCCATGGATACCAACAACCCTGAGGGGATCAGGACTCCCCTTGACCTCCTTGAGCGGGTGGACAAACTGGACAAAGAAACGGGAAGGATGTTGAGAGTGGGGATGCAAGACTTCAGGCCTCGGCTCATCCTCAACAAAACACGGAATCGCAAGGAGGCTGAGCTAGGCTTCGCCGTCAGGAGCGTATGCCGAAAATATTTTGGTCTTGAGCTGTGCTATCTGGGCCATATCTTGTATGACCACAATGTCTATCTCGCCGTCCAGAGGGGACAGCCCTTTTTCCAGGATTATCCCGGTTCCGATGTCACCGAATGCATCAGAGATATTGCATCTCGAATATCAGATGAGAGGGGATTGGAATGGTCACTCAGTTAAAATCCTGGCGGGAACAGAATTACTATGAAATCCTCGAGATCAGCTCCAAGGCCGCAGAAGAAGAAATACGCGTTGCCTATGAGAAATTACACACCATCTATACCCCAAATTCTCCGGGGATAACCCTCTTCTTTAACGCCGAAGAGGTGAAGGAAATTCATGACAAGATAGAGGAGGCGTACCGAGTCCTTCGCGACCCACGGAGCCAGAGGGATTATGACCTCGTCTTAAGGGGGGAAGGAGCAATGCCACCCGCCCCGTCCCCCGGCGCAACCGTTACCCAGCGAATCCTCAGCTCCAAAGAAATCAAGGAGGCCCTGGGCGATGCTGAGATTACCTGGTCAGGGGAACAGTTGCGTAATATCCGCCAACACCTCTCTCTGGAGCTCAATGAGGTGTCAGCGCAGACAAAGGTAGGAAAGCACAACCTGAAGACTATCGAGGAAGAAGATATAGAGGTACTCCCCCCCCTGGTATACCTCAAGGGTTTTTTGAGGACGTACGCCAAGGCCTTAGGCCTTGACCCGCACCAAGTGACCGAAGACTACATCGAGGGGATAAAGGGGAAGGGGTATCAGAAGGATTAAAACCGAATTGACCGTCTTCCTGATTTAAAAAAACACAACCGCTGGTCAAAAAAAGCGAGGGACAAAAACACCTCTTTTAAACCCTCCTCCTGACCACATAGTCGGCCCCTGCGAAGAGGGCATCCCGTTCAGGAGAAGGGGGGAGCATTTGCAATTGCTCTTTTCCTTCGTCTACGTGTTGCTGGGCCTTATCAAAGGTATAATCAAAACCCTTATATTTTTTAATCAGGGCGGTAACCTTCTGCAAGCCGTCAGGAGGAAACGCATCACTCAAGAGGACTTCCTGAATCTCTTCCTTCTCCAGCGGGGTGCATTGGCTGAGGGTATAAATGAGGGGTAAGGTAATCTTCCTCTCCTTGAGATCGGCCCCTGTCTCTTTCCGCAAAAGCTCCTCATCCCCGATGTAGTCCAGACAATCGTCCACCATCTGGAAGGCAATCCCCACCTGAAGCCCATAATGGGCCAGTGCCTCTTCCACCGAGTGCGGTGCCTTCCCCAGGATGGCCCCGATGCGCGTGGCTGCCGCAATCAGCACAGCCGTCTTATTGATGATCAACTCCAGATTCTCCTCTTCAGTCATGGAGAGATCCGTAGTGCCGTCCACTTCACCTGCCTTCTCCATTTCCATGGCCTCCCCTTCCGCCAGGGCGGTGGTGGCCGCAATCAAGGTCTGCAGGACGCGGAGATTCCCTATATCTATTCCCATGCTCAGTGACTTACAGAAGAGGAAATCGCCCGTCAAAACACTATATCGGTTCCCCACCTGTCTGTTGGCCGATAGGCTTCCCCTCCTGACTTCGGCGTCATCGATCACGTCATCATGGAGGAGCGTGGCGGTGTGAATAAACTCAATGGCCGCGGCCAGAGGGATATGCTCTGCGCCCTGATAGCCGCAGAGCCTGGCGGACAGTAACAGGAGGGCGGGACGGA
>CAYWLI010000163.1:0-3440 GCA_964459135.1 uncultured Thermodesulfobacteriota bacterium
AGCCAGCTTCGGCTCACCTCCTCGAAACCGGTCACGGATGCCACCTTGCCCAGATTGTGTGCAAAGAGCCATCCGAAGAGAGTACCCCATGCTGCCGGATCATCGTCAAGCCCTGATCGCAGGTATGCACCGACCTCACCATCCATACGCACGGGTAATCGCAAGGCTGCCTTCAGCTGGTCGCGTATCTCTCGCGCAGCCGACGTCTCATCGCCACCCCCGCCGATGAATTCTTTGATTGCGCGCAATAGTGTCTGCGCTTTACCCTCAACTTCTTCGAGAAGCTTCTTGTTGGGTGCGGCGCCAGCTTTGGTTATGCGCTTCTTCATCAACCGGCGGAACAGGTCGGTGTTGACCAGCTCGATGAAGGGGTGATGGACGGGTTGTAAAAGGATTTCCTGCAATGCAGCCTCGACGTTCGGCACGCCGCGTCCGTTTAAGTAGGCTGTTATATGCTCGTAATGACGCAGCTCGTTATCGTAGACCTCGCGGAAGTCCATAAAGACATGGCACGTATACGCCGCCAACTCAACGTACAGTCCCTGCTCACACAGTTCATCACTGCGCCGGATATATTCCAGTCCCGACCGATTGTCACGAAAGATCGTGAAGGCGCGCTCGTCTTGATGCAGTGTAAGGGCCTCCCCTAATGTCCGCTGCACGATCTGCTTAGACCCGTCTGGATCATTGACCGCGGCTCCGACCGAGGTACGGATCCATCCACGCACTTCGGTGAATTTGTTGTGATAGACGATAAGGGTGCGTTCATCTCCGGCGCGGTTCGAGTATGCGAATACGTCTTCGTTCACGTATCCTTCAGGCGTCCAAAAGTCGTAGAGCACGAAATGCTCTACTTCGGCGAAGAGGTGTCGGCGATGGAGTAAGGGAAAAATCTCCCGTTTGTGCCGTTCCACCAGATCGTGGTCAGGGTACTCGTCCCAATACGCGCGGTGATACTCCATGCCGTATTTTTCGGCAAACCCCTCGATCTGTCCGTGGCCGAACATGGGCAATCCGGGGAGGGTGACCATCATTGTGCAGATGCCGAAATACTTATTTCCTTTGCCGAACTGTTCTACCGCAGTGTGTTCATCCGGGTTGTTCATGAAATTAACGAAGCGCTTGAGGATCTCTGGGTCAAACTCAAGGGTATTCTTCATGACCAATCGATATTTGGCATTGTCCTCATCGCGCAGCATGTTCATGAACGCACTATTGTAGACACGGTGCATGCCCAGGGTGCGCACGAAATAGCCCTCCATCAACCAGAAGGCCTCGGCCAGTAAAAGGGTGTCAGGCACCTCCTGGGCCACACGATCCACGACCTCGCGCCAGAATTCATTCGGTATGGCATCGTTAAACTGCTGGCGGGTGAGGCCGTATTCTGCTCGTGAGGGAATGGCGCCTCCGGAGCCGGGCTCGGGGAACCACAGGCGCTGATAGTGCCGTTTGGTCAGCGTCATCGCCGCGTCGAAGCGGATAATGGGAACCTGTCGTGCCACATGGATGATCGTTTGGATCACGGCCTCGCGCACGTCGGGATGCAAAAAATTGAGTTGAGCAGTGTCGTTCCACGGCATGCTGGTGCCGTCGTTGCCGTGGTAGATAAACTTCTCATCCCCTGTCCAAGAATCCACCCGCTTGAAGATCACGGCAGCGTCGGTGCGGTTGTAATAGTGGTCTTCCAGAAAAATCTTCACCCGCTCGTCCCCGGAGAGGTTCGGTTCGTTAAAGGTGTAGGCGGGGAAAGGGCTATGGTCCAGCGAAATGAACCAATCCGGGTGTTCGATAACCCATGTGGAGTCAATGCCCATGTGATTGGGCACCATATCACTAGCCAGGCGGATACCGCGCCGCCACGCCCGCTCTCTCAAACTAGTGAGTCCCTCCGGCCCGCCAAGTTCCTGGGCGATCTCATACGTCCGGAGCGAATAGGCTGACGCAACCGCCTCAGGGTTGCCGCACATTTGCTTGATCCGCTGCGAGGCTGCGCTGCGTTCCCACAAACCGATGAGCCACAGGCCGGTGAATCCCTGTTTGGCCAGGGTATCAAGCTCCTCATCAGGGATGTGGTCCAGACGAGTTATGGAGCGTTGGTACTTTCGGGAAAGCTGATCGAGCCAGACGTGAGTGTTTTTTGCCAAGAGCACTACCGTGGGCATCCAGTCTTTGTCCGGGCTAAAATGCTCCGCCTCGTGCAATCCCCTATCATAGACAGGAACGAGGGAAGGACCGGGTCCGAAGAAGATGGGTTTTTCCTCCTCCTTGATAAAATCGAGGCTGCTCAACAAGCGGTAAAGATACGTCCCCAGGAGAGGTCCCCAGTGCGTGAGGATGTACCCCAATTGTCCGGATAGAGAATACGGCACGGTGATGCTCGGGCTACGAAGCATGTCCACGAGGTTCTGGTTTTCCGGGCCGAACGAGGGCTGGGTTTCGAAAAAGGTGTGGAGTTCTGTGAGCAGCGTGAGATATGACGTCTCCTGTTCCAATTCAACGTCATCAAAGAGTTCCCGATAGGGAGCTAAGGCCGGGTTCACGTTCGCAAGCCAAAGCATGAGAAGTTCTTCCAGTGCAATCTGCCTATGGGGGACACCTTTAGTATCGCCGGCGAGGTATTCTGCGAAGGTAATTTCTCTGCGGTAGACGGCGACAGGGGGAAAGGCATCGGTGAACTTCTGCAGGGCCTTGTCTACCTCCGCTTTCCCAACCTTACTGTCCAGCCAGGACAGTGCCTGGGCCATTATGTCCGGGTTTTTTTGATCGCGATAGCGCGCCACAACGAAATGGAGGATCTCGTCGATTAACCCCATTGCGTTAATCTGTCCTGCCTTTACCGTCTGTTCGGGGAAGCGCGCCAGATCTCGGGGTGCATTCATCTTCTGTGCGAATGCCAATGCAGCGCGGAAATTGGTGAGGATGACGTTTCCTTGTATCGCAAAGAGCGTTTGATCAAATTGATAACGGTCCCTTGCTTTACGGGATATGTGGAATTCACGCACGGTACTGTCCCGATGAATGTGCCTCACCATAGTGCCCCTCGCACAAGTACGGTCAATCCTCGTGATCTGCGAAGAGGAATATCACATCGTTTCATGACATACTCCTTAATGATGTGATCATGAGCACATATGCAGTACCTCCGGAGCAACGCGAGAGATGATTCTCTGATAAATAAAAGAAAGTTCAACAAGGAGCAGATCCCTCAGATAGACAAACTGAATTTAGCACGCTCGATATAAAATTGCAAATTCCTGTCGCGAAAATAAAAAACGGGAAAGTAAGAAAACAGGCTATGCTTTTTAAGGGGTAAGAAGGTAGGTAAATAACAGGGCATGAAAAAGTTGCCGGTCTTTTTTTGTGAAGTTATTCAGATTAACTCAACAGGGGGTTGTGGCGGATGATGGTCTCATCCCGTTGTGCCCCGACGGACACGATAT
>CAYWLI010000164.1:0-1402 GCA_964459135.1 uncultured Thermodesulfobacteriota bacterium
GCAAGCAAGTAAGGAATGCCCCGTGCCTGAACGGGCATGAGGACCGTCCAACCCGCACGAGCGGCTGCGTTTTGCAAGCGTGCGGGAAGTTGTTCCAGCGTTATATCAGGCATTGGGTTGATTGAGTTATTCATGCGGGCCTCGTAAGTATGTTTTTTAAAATATCTTTGCACATATTTAGATAAGGGCCTTGACTGGAATAGAGGATCCTCTCTGCATATGTTGAGCACAATATCATAAATATTTTCATTGCGGTAGTTAAACCTGAATTCGCACTCGTTGAAAGGAACCGGGGGGAGAATCTTCATGGTGGGGCACTGGTGTCAGGCCTGGAAACTTGACAAAAGAAGATCAGAGAACGCTATTGAAACAATGACATCCTATGGGCCTCATAAATCATTCATAAAAAGTTTGCCTTGGCGAGAAGCATTAACTCCTCTATCTCCTCCCAAAGGTATACGTCGTTGACAAAGCGCAGAGAAGGGTGTTACGGTGTGTGGTTTTTAGTTCATCTCTTTCGTGAGGCAGAGCGATGGTAGAGGAGATCAGGGATTTCGAGCTCACCCCTCCAGAGGAGATACGCGCGCGGGTGAGTGCTTTGCAGAGGAAAATGAGGGAGAAGGGGATTGATCTCACCCTCATCCTCCAAAACGTCGATCTTTTCTATTTTACCGGCACCCTGCAACGGGGGTATCTATGCATCCCCCAGGAGGGGGAACCGGTCTTCTTTGTCCAGAAATACTATGACAGGGCCGTTCAAGAAAGCCCGTTGCAATGCATAAAGGTGAAGGGCATGAAGGCGCTCCCGAACCTGCTCCGTGACCATGGGATACAGGGGACACGGGTGGGTCTTGAGCTCGATGTCGTCCCTGTCTCCCTCTTTGACAGGATCAGGGGCCTCTTTGGGAATTGGGAGGCACTCGATATCTCCGCAGAGATAAAAGAGATACGGAGCATAAAGAGTGCATTCGAGATACAGCAGATTAAACAGTCGGGGAAGATTATAGACCTGGTCTTCTCCTCGGTAAGCAATCATCTCCGAGAAGGGATGTCGGAGCTGGAGCTGGACGGAATACTGGTCTCCATCGGGAGGGCCGCCGGGCACCAGGGACTGGTGAGGATGCGGGGGTTCAACCAGGAGATGATGAATATCTATGTCCTCTCCGGCGACAACGCCTGTACCATCTCATTCGGTGATACACCCCTGTGTGGTCTTGGTGCAACCCATGCAATTGCGCAAGGCTCCTCCTTTAAAAAAATCAGGCGAAACGAACCGATCGTGATAGACTACGGCGGCGGTCACAACGGCTACGTGACCGATGAGACGAGGACCTTTGTCATCGGCGAGCTCAAGGATCGCTTCGAACGCGCCTACCAGGTTGCCCGGAGCATTATCGATGCA
>CAYWLI010000164.1:1502-3380 GCA_964459135.1 uncultured Thermodesulfobacteriota bacterium
GGTAGGACGCATCGTTGTCCCCGACGATGACGTGGGGGCCATTGCCCAGGAGATCAAGGCTTCCTTTCGCAATGGTGCAGAAGTAATCATCACCACGGGCGGGCTCGGTCCTACGTTCGACGACAAGACCCTGGCCGGTATCGCCGAAGCAACGGGAAATCCCCTTGCCTTGCTTCCCAAGGCCCTGGAGTTCGTGACCCGCAGGTATCAAGAGTTTTATGAGGGGGGATTTGTTAAGAGCCCTGATATTACCCCTCCCCGCGAGAAGATGGCGCACGTGCCCCAAGGTGCCGAGCTCATGGACAATCCGGTGGGGGCGGCCCCGGCTGTTTGTCTTAAAACCCCCCACGGTGTGATCTTCGCCATCCCCGGTGTGCCCAAGGAGATGCACGCGATCTTTGAGGGGGCGGTCCTCCCCCGCCTCAAGGAGATCCTGGGTCCCGCGGTCTATCTGGAAGAGGTGGTGAAGAGCGGGGTGGGGGATGAGTCTGCTCTCGGTGAGCTTATCGATCGGGTCATGAAGCGAGTCCCGGGGGTTTACCTCAAGTCCAAGCCCACCGGTTTCGGGAAAGGGGTCGATCTGAAGGTGGTCATAACGGCTGCGGGGCCTGCGGAAGGGGAGGTGAAAACGAGGATAAAAGAGGCAAAGAAACTCCTGCTCGAACTCATCAAAGCCCTCCCCACTCGTACTGGAGGATAGCGCAGGCCGCAATAGCGGCCGTCTCCGTGCGCAGGGTCCTCCCACCGAGGCCGACGGTGAAAAACCCTTCCTCCCTGGCCTGTTCTACTTCCCCCGCATCCCATCCCCCCTCAGGTCCGACCATGAGGGCTATGCTTTTCGGGGGGGGCATGCTCCTGATCAGGGGCGCGAGCCGCTCTTCTTCTTTTTCCAAGAGGAGTAGCTTTAGCTCCAAGGGGCGGGCCTGCTCCAGGGCCTTCTCAAAGGAGCAATAGGGGGCTACCCACGGCACGATGGCCCTGCGGCACTGCTTTGCCGCCTTGAGGGCGATAGGCTGCCAGCGGTGGGCCTTGGGCTGAATTGCTTCCCGTTCCCGGAGGGAAATGGAGTGCTTGGACTTGAACGGGACGATGGTCTTGACACCCAGTTCTGTCCCCTTCTGGATGATGAGCTCCATACGCTCCTTGTCCGGAAGGGCCTGAAACAGCACGAGCTCGAAGGTGGGCTCGGTGGGCTCTCTCAGTTCCTCAAAGATATGGCAGTGCGCCCGATTCTTCCCCAGCTTCGTGATCCTCCCCCTGAATTCTTTTCCTCCGGCATCCGTGACTGTAATGATCTCTCCCTTAAGGGGTTCCCGAGCGAGGAGGGCGGAGAAGGGGTCGCCTTCCAAAACGATCTCTTTTCCCATACTGAGCTGGGCAGGGAAGCAGATCCGCTCGAACCCGTGATTGCTCAGCACTTTGTGGTTTTTCACTCGCGTCTTCATCATTGTAGAGAACGTGCCTTCCCCTGGTTTTCACAAGGGCCAGTTCCATACTATACTATAACTCCCCTTTGATCTGAAGACTGTATCAAAGGTGCCGTGATCTTCCGTAACTGCCTATCCAATGCTCTTTGAGAGTGCTCCTCACACTCACAGAGTGTCCTTCCGTATTGGACTAAGGTCCTATTTACATATTTTTTAACATTAGCTAATACAGATAATAAATCCTGATGGTTTATGGGGGGAGGAGACCATGGAAGCATCGAGCAAGGAGAAGAGACAAAAGGAAAAGGATTTTGATAAATACCTTACCTGCCCTCGCTGCGGGGCGCGAGTCCTTTATCAGCGCCGGGTCATACATTCGTGCTTTCGGGCCCATCTGAAGGAGATGGAGAGGGATATTGCACGTATGGGCTGGGGGATCAGAGTAGGGTGA
>CAYWLI010000165.1:0-3378 GCA_964459135.1 uncultured Thermodesulfobacteriota bacterium
ATGTCAAGATTCAAGACCTGACCCCAAAAGCTAACTAGTGGGGATTAATGAGGATTTTTGTCACCGATTGTGAAGGGCCGATCTCCAAAAACGACAACGCCATGGAGCTCACCGCCCATTTTATCCCCCAGGGGGAGAAGGTGTTTGCCCTGCTGAGCAAGTACGACGATTACCTGGCATATGTGGAGAAACGGCCTGGCTATAAGGCCGGCGACACCCTGCGCCTGATCCTCCCCTTCCTCAAGGCCTTTGGCGCGACGGACGCAAAGATCGAGGAGTACTCCCGTGCGAACATCCTCCTGATGCCCGGCGCAGAGGAGACCTTGTACTTCGTCAGGGAACGGATGCCCGCCTTCATCATCAGCACCAGCTACGAGCCCTACATCCGAGCCCTCTGCGAGGTCATCGATTTTCCTTTCGGGGATGCGTTCTGTACCAAGCTCGTCCTCGACCGCTACCCTTTGACCGCCAAGGAAAAGGGGTATCTGCGAGAGGTAGCGGGGGAGATTGCCCGGATGCCGATGATCGAATGGGGGGAAGGGGCTACGGGGTGTGCGGTCCTCTCCCCACAGGGGCGGGAGGTGATCCAGCAGCTCAATCAACTCTTTTGGGAGGAGCTGGCCCACATGCAGATCGGCAGGGTCTTGGAGGAAGTAGACCCTATTGGGGGTGAGGGTAAGGCGGCGGCTGTGCGGACAATCTTACAGCGCACCGGCTCGGGGGCCTCTGAGGTTATGTACGTGGGGGACAGCATCACCGACCTCGAGGCCCTGAAACTGGTCAAAGGTGGAGGGGGTTTTGCCGTCTCTTTCAACGGCAACGCCTATGCCATCCAGGAGGCCCAGGTGGCCTGCCTGGGAAGGGATACGGGGGTCATCTCCATTATGGCCCAGCTCTTTGCTGAGAAGGGAACAGAGGGGATAATTGCTCTCCTACCCCAGTGGGGTGAGGCACAACTGCGGTCTGCAGGAGTAGATGAGGAGCTGTTGGCGCACCTGTCAGGTGCCGAGACAGGGGAAATCACCCCTGACAATCAATCCCGCTGGACTGCAAAAAGCCAGCAGTTCCGCACACAGGTGCGGGGGG
The DNA here is from genome assembly GCA_964459135.1 of uncultured Thermodesulfobacteriota bacterium. GTDB lineage: Bacteria > Desulfobacterota > B13-G15 > B13-G15 > RBG-16-54-18 > CAYWLI01. The sequence continues at coordinate 1,087 of CAYWLI010000165.1, forward strand.
TGAGCATCGGGACTCTCGGATAGGGGACGAGGAGGAAACAGTATGCAGAAAGAGCAATTGTTTAACCTTTTATTCCTGACTGTTTTCATCCTCGCCTTCTATCTCCTGTACCGCATCCTTGCCCCGTATCTGGTAACCCTGGCGTGGACAGCCATCTTGACGATCCTCTTCTACCCGTTCTTTAAGCGGCTCAACAAGGCCTTCAAAGAGCAGCGGGTGGTCGCTGCCATAACGATGACCATCATCGTCATCGTCGTCATCATCATCCCTTCAGGATTCCTCCTGAACCTCATCGCCAGAGAAGTAGTAGATATATACAACTACAGTGAGGCGTTCGTCAGAGAAGAGAGGCATATAGCCTTTTTCGAAGGAATGAAAAAAGTGGGTTTCTTCCAAAGGATCTGGGAGGTGTTGGATCGCAATTTCGACATGTCTCAGGTGAACCTCAATACCGTCCTGCTGGAAAATCTGAGAAAGCTAAGTGTCTATGTAGCGGGGCAGGCCTCCAAGTTCATCAGAAGTTTGTCTACTGGTATCTTTAAGTTTTTTCTCATGACCGTAGCGCTCTTTTTTCTCTTCAGGGATGGTGAGCAACTGATGGAAAAGATCAAGACCCTCCTCCCCTTTTCCACCACGGAACGGGAGAACATCCTGAAGAGGATAGTTGATATGATCCATGCTACCATCTACGGGGGTATTGTTGTGGCGCTGGTCCAGGGGGGGTTAGGGGGATTGGGGTTTCTGATCGTAGGGCTTCCCGCCCCGCTCTTTTGGGGAACGGTAATGGCCTTCTTTTCATTTGTTCCCATTGTAGGTACCGCTCTGGTATGGTTTCCTGCCGTGGTGATCCTCTTCGCTCAGGGTACCTACCTCAAGGGAGTGATCCTCCTCGCCTGGGGGATGATCATAGTAAGTCTCTCGGACAACTTCCTCCGCCCCATCCTTATCGGAGGAAGGACCCAGGTGCACACCCTGCTGCTTTTTTTCGGCATCTTGGGGGGATTGAGGGTCTTCGGCTTCTTGGGCTTGATTGCAGGGCCCCTCGTCATCACCATCTGTCTGGCATTGATAGACATCTACACCACTGCTCCCCTGTCGCGGAGCAAACGGTGATTAACATTCCATAGATCAATACACTTAGCACCCAGGATTACACGCTGTAGAATCGTTGGGCAGGGAGTTCCAAACAGGTAAGGGTCCCCCCGTAGACGGCGCCGGTGTCAATGCCGATCTTATTCGGTGCGATAAAGACCCGTTGCAGGGGTGTGTGTCCGAAGATTACTACCTTGCCGAAGTCGTGAGGGGAGAGGATGAACTCATCCCGGATCCAGATGAGGTCGTGGGGATCCTGTTCCTGCAAGGGGATGCCCCCGCGCAGCCCAGCATGAACGAAAATATATCGCTCAGTCTCATAGTACAGACGCAACGAGGTGAAGAAATCGAGATGCTCTTGCGGGAGCTTAAACTCCCCTTCCTGGGAGTAACTCCTGATGGTGGCACCGCCACCGTTGTAGAGATAGAGGTCGTAGTCCTTCCCATTGAGGTGCCAATCGAGGAACAGTGCCTCATGATTCCCCTTGAGGCAGACCACATGGGGAAACTCTTTTCGTAGCTGGAGGATAACATCCACCACCCCTTTCGAATCGGGCCCCCGGTCGATGTAATCCCCCAAAAAGACCAGGGTGTCCCGTTGCGGGTTCAGCGCGGTTTTGACCTTCTCCATCAACAGTTCCAGGTGTGACAGATTGCCGTGGATGTCACCGATGGCAAAGAATTTTTCTACTTCCCCTTGACCCACCACTCCTCATTTTCCTTCGTGAACCACCAGGCGGATAGATCGGTCTGCAGGATGGCCTCAGCCAATTGTTTGGCCACATCCGTCTGTAGCCTCTTTGCGTTATTGTGCAACCACGCTTCAGCATAACGGCTCCCCAGATCCTTGTGTTCTTTGAGTTGTTGCAACAGCGCCAGCTGGTCGGCATCGTGGGAAAGGAGGGCCTCCTGGGTCTGTTTTGCATTGAACTCCACAATGAGATGCTTCATCTCCTCGGCAAAAGGGAGCCCCGCAGCCAAATCCTCGGTCGCCCGCTCTTCATCAACCTGAACGTACTTTTTATAGACGTAGTTCTGGTCCCCTGTTCGGGCCTCAGGGAGATCATGGAAGAGGCACATCTTGACCACCTTGAAGGCATCAACCCCCTCACTCAACTGGGCCAGGACATATCCGATGAAGGCGGTGCTGAAGAGGTGCTCGGCCACCGACTCTTCTCCGGTGCCCAAAAAACGGTAGCC
>CAYWLI010000166.1:0-3377 GCA_964459135.1 uncultured Thermodesulfobacteriota bacterium
AGTTTTATGACCAATCCCTCGAGGATGAGCCGTTTCGGCAAAGGGCTCCGCTTCAGGCTCAAATCCGTCTCCCAGAGATTCCTCAGTGCCCTCTGCAAGGCCTGCTGAGAAAAACCCTTCGCCTGGGCGGATAATTCCCTCAGGTAGTAAGGGTTGGAAGTCCCCACCTGTTTTTTAACCTCCGCTGTGCCACCGCCGTGAGCCAGGATCTCCTTCGTCATCAGCAGATGACGGAACTGCCGGGAGATCATCCCCAAGATCTTCAAGGGGGGTTCCCCGCTTTCCCAAATTGTGCCGAGTACCCGGAAGGCCCTCTTGAGATCCCGTTCCCCCAGGGCTTTGGTGAGCTCAAAGATGGTGTTGACCCGCACCTCGGATACCACCCCTTCCACATCCTGTATCTCGATTCGTATCTTGTCGCCTATGTATAGTGAGGCCTTCGCAAGTTCATTACGTAACCCCTGGAGGTCTCCCCCGACTGCCTCCTGGAGAAACGCCACGGCCTCGGGTGCAATCTCTTTGCCCAACTCCTGGGAGATGCTGCGGATCCATTGGGGGGTATCCCCCTGGGAGGGGCGTTTGAAGTGAAAGGCGCTATCTTTTATCTCTTTGATGAAGTCCGTCGGCATCCCCTCTCCAATAAAGATGAGGATGGTAGTGGGGGAGGGGGATTGCAGATAGGGGATGAAAGTCTTCAGGTCGTTCTGGCTGTATTGATGAGCGCCCTTGACCAGGACTGTCCTCCGCTGGGCCATGCAGGGGAGGGTGTTGCAGGCATTGATGACCTCTGATGGCGGGGTCTGGTCCGCATCATACACATTGAAATTGAGTTCTCGGAATTGAGGGGGGAGCAGTGTCTCTAAGATCTCCTCTCGAGCCCTCTCGATGAGGTAGCCCTCATCTCCATAGAGGAGATAGAAAGGACGAGCCTTTCCCCTCGTTAATTCCTCTTTAAACCGCCCAAAATCCGTCCTCAGTCTTAAAACCTCTCTTTGATCTTGATATAGATCTCTTCGGCCAGATCATCGGCGAGCTTGCGAATGGCCGTGTTTTTTCTTCCCTCATCGACTATCACGTCGGTTGAGGCCAAGTATTCCTCAGAACCTTTGATTTCATTACCCCGCCAGAGGATCTCACCATTTCCCCGGCGGACCAGGAGGAGATCCAGGGTGATGGTAACCCGGTATTCCCGCGCTCGTGCCTCCCTGTCATAGGCAATGGAGCGCGTCATGATGGATGTAATGGTCCCTTGAAGGGAGGCGTCCGCCTTGTTTTCCGTCACGATCTCCACTTCACGCCGGTAGATAAATTCCCTGCGCAGGGCCGAGACGAAGATCGCGCTGAGATTAGCTTCCTTCGTTGTGTTCTCCAAAGGTGAGATGGCCAGGGACGTGATTCCTTCGGGGAACTCACCCCCTTTTCCCATGATGTGATACCCACAGCCGAGGGTTGTGGCGAAGAGCGTGATGATCAAAAGCAGGACAATTATGCTTTTCATGCGCATACGATATTGACCAACTTCTGGGGAACGAAGATGGTCTTTTTCACCTCCTTTCCATCAATATATCGTCTTACCTTGGGGCTGGTCATGGCCATTGCTTTGATTTCCTCCTCTTCGGATGAGACGGGGATGAGAAGACGATCTCTGAGCTTGCCGTTGACCTGCACGACAATAACGATCTCCTCCTCGGTAATGGCCTCCTGGTCGTACTCTGGCCAGGGGGCCTTGACAACGCTCTCCTTGTTGCCAAAGCTCTTCCAGAGTTCTTCCGACACATGGGGGACGAAGGGGGACAGGAGCAGTATCAGCGATTCGATGGTCTCGCGCCAGACTGCGCCGGCCTGTGGGGTTGCCTCTATGCCGTCCTTGGTTTGGTACAGGTGGTTTACCAACTCCATCACCGCGGCGATGGCGGTGTTGAAGTGGAACCGCTCGATATCCTCGGTCACCTTCTTGATGGTCTTGTGTCCCTTCTGCCGTATCTCCCAGAGATCAGGGGGGAGATCGGCCTTGCTCATGAGGGCGGGGGCAGGCTCTTTCGAGAGACGATTTCTCAACTCGTAGACGAGCCTCCACACGCGATTGAGGAAGCGTGAACCACCCTCTACCCCCTCTTCTTGCCACTCCAGGTCCCGTTCCGGTGGGGCGGCGAAGAGACTGAAGAGACGGGTTGTATCGGCCCCGTACCGTTTGATCATATCTTCGGGGTCCACGATGTTCCCCTTCGACTTGGACATCTTGGCCCCATCCTTGATCACCATCCCCTGGGTGAGGAGGTTGGTAAAGGGTTCATTGAACGGGACGATCCCCATGTCCCTCAACACCTTGGTGAAGAACCTGGCGTAGAGCAGGTGGAGGATGGCGTGTTCTATCCCCCCGATATACTGATCAACAGGCATCCAGTATTCCAACCGTTCTTTATCGAGCGGTCCCTGGTCGTAGTCCGGTGAAGTGTAGCGGGCAAAATACCAGGAGGACTCCACAAAGGTATCCATGGTATCCGTCTCCCTCCGGGCAGCCCCCCCACACGCAGGGCAGGTGGTCTCGACAAAGGAAGGCAGGTCGGCAAGGGGAGATCCCCCGCTCGCCTTCGGGTTGACATCCAGGGGGAGGACCACCGGCAGGTCCTTCTCAGGAACGGTCTGGATACCACAGTGGTCACAGTAGATGATGGGGATAGGGGCACCCCAATACCGCTGGCGTGAGATCCCCCAGTCCCGCAGCCGGTAGTTCACAGCCCTTTTGCCGATTCCCTTCTCCTCCAGATAGTCGGCGATGGCCTCCATTGCCTGACGGTTTTCCATACCGTCGAAGGGGGCGGAGTTGACCATGATTCCATCATCCGTGTAGGCCTCGGTCATGGTAGCTGGGTTGAGTGTTTCTCCTGGCGGGTGGATCACCACGATCATTGGTATCCCGTACTTTTTTGCGAACTCGAAATCACGCTGATCATGAGTAGGTACCGCCATGATGGCGCCGGTACCATACTCCATGAGGACGAAGTTGGCGGTGTAGATGGGCATCGGTGCACCGGTCAGAGGGTTGATGCAGGAGGCCCCCACGTATACCCCCTCCTTTTCCATATCCTCGGCGGTGCGCGTGATCAGATCCTGCCTTCCGACCCGCTCCACAAAGTCCTTGACCGCGGCTTCTTGATCTTTGTCTTTGCTGAGTTCCGAGACCAAGGGATGTTCCGGCGCCAGCACCATGAAGGTGGCGCCGAAGAGGGTGTCCTGGCGGGTGGTGAAGACGGTGATAGCCCCTGTGCCGTCCTCCAGGGGGAAGTCCACCTCAGCCCCGATACTCTTGCCGATCCAGTTTTTCTGCATGGTGATGACCCGCTCCGGCCACCCGGGGAGTGTATCGCAGAACTCCA
>CAYWLI010000167.1:0-3164 GCA_964459135.1 uncultured Thermodesulfobacteriota bacterium
GTGAAGATCGTAAGGGGTATGATCCTTGAAATCATATGTAATCATTTCCCTCTTAAGGGTCTCTGGATTTATAGAACGATATCCGCTTGCTGTCAAGTATTTGCTGCTTTTTTGCCAAAATTATCGGGATAAAAAGGGTTGGTTGGAGGCTTCTGACCGGAATATTGTTAATACTATGATTTTATATATATCTCAATACCATAAACTATTCTTTCATAACTATATGTAAAATATAGACATTATTATTCAATAACTAAGATTCAAAAAAATAACTTGACAAAAGGGGTTAAGAGCCTTAAACTAGTTCATAGTATGAACAAAATGGCAACCAAGGTCAATGAGGAGCTCCTCGGCTATCAGGCCCAGAGATTACAAGAGCTGATCGCCGAAATCCTGAAATGCTGTGAGGACAGGAAGCTTTATGAAACCGGTAAGTTCGGGCTTCCCTATGCGGAGCTGAGGTGTTTGTTGTTATTTGAAGGAGAGCGATATTTGACCGTAAAGGGTATAGCCCAAAAACTGGATGTTGCCAAAAGCCGCGTCACCAAGATCGTCAATGGGCTGAGAAACAAGAAGCTGGTAGAGCAGATTGATGACCCCCATGACGCACGGATAAAGCTGATTAGCCTCACACCGGCAGGGAAGGAAAAGTCGCAGGAGATAGCGGCCTTTCAAAGAGAGCTTCATCGCCAAATATTGTTGCACCTGGATGCAGATGAGCGAAAGGGAGTATTTTCATACCTTGAGTTACTCAGGACGGCCATGGAGGCCGTCAAGGCACAATTGGTATGAGTGCTAACCAAATTAATTACGGGGAGGATATCATGAAGGAAAAAGAGGGGAAAGCAATGGAAAAGCACAGTGCAGGTCAGGAGAATAAACTTGTCGAGATAGTCTTTAGCGGTGATCTTGACAAGGCACTGGCTGCTTTTGTTATTGCCACCGGGGCAGCTGCCATGGGGATGGATGTGGTGATGTTCTTCACCTTCTGGGGGACGCCGCTGCTCAGGGACAAAAAGAAGAAGGTCGGGGGTAAAGATCTCATGGGGAAGATGTTCGGTGCAATGCTGCCCAAGGGGGTCAGCAAGCTAAAGCTCTCTAAGATGAACATGGGCGGTATGGGTACGGCCATGATGAAATCCCTCATGAAAAAAAAGAATGTTGCTTCTTTGGAGGATATGCTGGCATTGGCAGCAGAAATGGATGTAAGAATCTTTATTTGTGAGATGTCCATGGATCTGATGGGATTCAAGCGTGAGGAGATGATTGATTACCCCAATTTGACCTTCTGCGGTGTCGCCAAGATGCTTGAGGAGGCGCAGAATAGCAAGGTACAGTTCTTTATATAACACTGAGAGCGTTTAAAGGAGGTTTACGATGAGCGCAGATATGAAGGTAGATAAGGTTATGGATCTGAAGGGTATGCCGTGCCCCATGCCGGTGGTGAAGGTCAGCAAGGGGATCAAGGATGTTGAGGTCGGGCAGGTGATAGAGGCCCACACGACTGACCCCGGTTCCTTGGCCGACTTTCCCGCGTGGGCGAGAACGAGCGGCAACGAGATTCTGAAGACCGATCAGACAGGAGACGTCATTAAGTTTTACATAAAACGGAAGGTATAGATGTGGTTGCAGGTGCCCCCCTTCAGGAGGGCACCTGTGTTTGTTCCCTTGCACAAAGGAGGCTTCCGTGGAGATAGTTTACTATATTGTATTAGTACCGATGGTCTACGTGGCCTGTGCGGTGTTTGTAGTGGGCACCATTGTCAGGCTCGTCAAGATCCTTCTGGAACCGAAGCATCCCACGACGCTGCAGATCTACCCTGAAAAACGGCCTCGGTGGCTCTGGGCCCTGCAAGATACCTTCCTGTTCCCCACGGTCATACGGCACAAGCCGGTCTTTTGGGTCGTCTTGATGCTGTTTCACATCGCCTTCCTTCTCCTCATCATCGGACACATAGAGCTGATTGCCGAGATCAAGATCTTTCAGATCATCCCCCATGAGGTCTTTTTGGGCAAGGGGTTTGTCGGTTTGATCCTGTGCCTCGCGGTGCTCTATTTTCTCTTCAGGCGCCTCGTCTCACCCTACAGAGATCTATCTGTCCCAGAGGATTATTACCTGCTCATCTTGCTGTTTCTTACGTTTATTTTTGGGAGCGAGATGGACTGGGCGCGTAGGTGGTACGGATACGACAGTCTAACGGTCGATGGCTATCGGGAGTACCTTTCCAACCTCCTCTACCTCAAGCCGTACGTATCAAGCGATCTAACCGCGCCAGGGCATTCTTTCATGTTGCTCTTGCACGTATTTTTCGCCAATCTGTTTCTCATATTTTTCCCATTCAGTGACTTCATGCACTCGGTGTTGTCTTTGCCGATGAATAAGCTGAGACGGGGGTAGCCATGGACAAAAAGACACGGGATAACCTGCTCAAGCTCTTTCAGGGTAAATTGGATGAGGCCATGCGATTGTACCTGGAGCAGTGTACGAGGTGCGGGCTCTGCACCGAGGCCTGCCATGCGTACGCATCTATGGGCCAGATTAAATATATCGCCGCGTATCGGCACGAGATCGTCCGCAGGATCTACAAGCGATATTTCAAGGGGCGGGGGAAGGTTTGGCCGTCAGTAGGGGAGGCCAAGGAATTGAGCGAGATGGCCCTTGATGAGTTGTACGAGGCTGCCTACTCGTGCACCGGCTGCCGACGCTGCATGATGTACTGCCCCTTTGGGATCGACACCCAGATGCTCATGTCCATTGCCAAGCTGCTCCTCGTCGGTGCCCATGCCGAGCCGGAGATTCTGACGATGCTTGCCGATACCTCCATCGAAAAGGGAAAGTCCCTGGATCTTTTTAAGGAGAGTTTTCTTGCCGGTATTAAAAAACTTGAATCAGAGGTTATCAAAAAGTGGAGGATAGAGGCGGGTGAGACGGCTATCCCTATCGATGTTGAGGGGGCCGATCTCCTGTACGTGGCCCTGGCCGGGGCCCACTCCATCATACCGGCGGCAGCGGTCTTCAATGCGGCAGGGGAGAAGTGGACCTTGAGCTTTTTTGAGGCCGTCAACTTCGGCGCGTTCGTGGGGGACCCCACGAAGACCAAACTGATCTTGGATCGTATTATAAAAGAAGCCAAACGGCTCAAGGTCAAGGAGGTCTGCATCTG
>CAYWLI010000168.1:0-3158 GCA_964459135.1 uncultured Thermodesulfobacteriota bacterium
GCTAAGATGTTCATCCTGTTCTTTTTAGTTCCTATTATTCTTATTTTGGCTGCAAGTCTGCTCTACATATGGCAGCTGAACACGCTTTCTTCTCGACTCGCCAAAGGCAGTTCGGAGATGGTCACGCATATGAGCGAGGATGTCATTATCAAAAGGGCACAGGCGGTTGCTACACAAACTCAACTCTATCTTACAACGCATCCCGAATTGAAAAAAAACCTTTTCATGTATGATTCAGGATTCAGGGCAGTGGCCCTGCAGAAGGTGGGGTTGGAAGATTATACCGCCTTATATGAGAAACCAGGAAAAGATGGCATCTGGCGTACCTGGGTCCATGTTAACCCTGATATTGTCGGAATTGACATGAGTACGTTGAAAGAGTCTCTCGGAGAGCATTTTGATGGTTTCTGGGATATTTTTACTGGTGTTAAAGCTAAAGATATATCGCAAGGGGACTATAAGTGGCGAGATAGAGATGGCGCCGTACGTCCTAAATTCATGGCGTGTGTACCGGTCGCGGGGACACCCTACTTTATTGCCGCTACAACGTACACCGAAGAATTTACCGACCCAATACAGTTGATGCAGGAAAGTGCCGATCGATTTGCCGTGAGGACACGAACTATTATTATCGGTATCCTCGTTGCCACACTGATACTCGTTGGCTTTATCGTGTTTACGTATAGCTACCGTCTCGCAGGGAAGATGAAATATTTGACCGATGTTACTGATCGTATCAGTGTCGGCGACTTGGATGCTGAAATAGTAGGTATCCAATCAAATGATGAGATTGGAGAATTGGCCAATGCCATGAAACGTATGCAGGCCAGCGTCCGTCTTGCCGTAAAACGATTGCGCGAGCGGAGGTAGTATTTATTATCATGACCTAAGAGAAAGAAGTGCCTTTGTAGCACCTTTGCAGATATTACAGAGGCACTCGTGTTTTTGCCCACACGATTTATGTGAAGGTAGGTGTTACACCCTCTACGATGGGTGTACCAAAGGTACAGTTCAATCCTGTATAAGGTGATTTGGAAATTATGCCAAATTTTTTTCGTTCTTTCGAGGCAGGGTGATAGCTTGATTCCGGCCCTCTTTCCTGCTAAGATCTTCTTTTTGGTGGCACTGACGGTGGATGTCATGCCCCTTGAAAATTGAGCAACCCTTATCTGCTTCAATGTGTTCCACGCCGTCTATACAACCATGGCTCTGTGAAAAAGAGGGGTTGACGAAGCAGTAATAAAGGGGAATATTGGTAGTAAATGTGCTATAATATGCTTTCATATAACAGATGAAGGCGCTCTTTAAAAAGGGTATAACAATAGGCAGTGCTTGATCGTTGGATCAAGACTCTGAGGCCTAGGAAATAACCTGTCAGGAGGATACTTATGGAGATTACCTGTGAAGGGTGCGGGAAGAAATACAACATAGACCCAAAGAAGATAACAGGAGCAACATCTACGTTTCAATGTACTGAATGCAATCAAAAGATTACGGTTTTAAATCCAACACAAGACTCGGGCACAAAGAAAGAAAAGGCGAAACCATCGGCGACTGCCCCTCGAAGGCGTTGGTTTGGCTTGCGAGGTAAAATGCTCTTCCTTTACTTTTTTGTGCCGATCTGTCTTATCATAGCTGGGAGTCTCTATTACCTGAATAATATGGAAACTCTTTCCAGAGACATTAGTGAAGAGAGTCTTGATCTCGTGACAGATATGGCCGAAGAAGCGGTCGCCGAGAAAGCGAGGGCTGTTGCTAGGGAAGTGGGGATTTACCTGAACACTCATCCAGACCTGCAAAAGGAGGATTTCCAGAACGATCCAGAATTCATGAAAATAGCGGTACAGAGCGTGGGAAATACTGGGTATTCACTACTGGTTTCTAGAGCTACTGAGGATGAACCGAGTATGATCTGGGCCCATCCGAACAAAGAGTTGATTGGTGTCGACATGCTCGTGGCTTCTGTTGAGACCAACTTGGGAATGGAATTGGAACGGTGGAAGAAGGTGACGGCTAAGGAGTTTGAATTTGGCAAATATTTTTTGGGGGTTGATAACCGGGAGACGTATGAATTCTCTGTACCTATTGAGGGGACTATTTTCAATGCTGTCAGTACCACATACCTTGATGAGTTTACCTTGCCGATGACTGAGCTCCAAAACAAGGCCACCGCTATGACGACACGTACGACACGTAACGTGATTATTATTTTGATTGTCACAGCTTTACTTGTCGCTATTTTGGTTATTGTCTACAGTTACCGGTTATCAGGAAGGCTGAGGTATTTGTCTAGTGCTGCGGACCGTATCAGTGTAGGGGATTTAGATATGGAAATAGCGGGAATCAAATCAAGGGATGAGATTGGAGTCCTGGCCAATGACTTGAGCCGTATGCAGACGAGTATCCGCCTAGCAATACAGAGATTGCGCGAGCGAAGGTAGGTAGTATTGCAGATAGAACAGAAGTGCCTCTGTATCATCTTTGCAGATAGTACAGAGGCACACGTGTTTTTGCCCGCCGGATCTATGAGAGGGCTATCTTGACTACCTCGTCCATGCGTTGGACGAACTTAAATTCGAGTCCCTCTTTGACATGATCTGCCAATTCTTCCAAGTCTTTTTCATTCTTTTGAGGCAGGATGATGGTTTTGATTCCAGCTCTCTTTCCTGCCAGAATTTTTTCTTTAATGCCTCCAACGGGGAGGATCAGTCCCCGCAAGGTAATTTCACCGGTCATGGCAACATCGCTGCGCACCGGTTTGTTGATGAGCAAAGAGGTGAGGGCCATAAACATGGCGATCCCCGCTGAGGGCCCATCTTTAGGGATGGCACCGGCAGGGACATGGATGTGAATATCGTTCTTTTGGTAGAAGTTTTCCTCGATCCCCAGCTCCTTGGCCTTGGACCTGATGTAACTGAGGGCGGCCTGGGCGGATTCTTTCATCACCTCCCCCAGCTGTCCCGTCAGGGAAAGCCCCTTTTCGCCGTTCATCTTAGTGGCCTCCACAAAGATGATGTCCCCTCCGGTAGGGGTCCAGGCCAGGCCTGTAGCCACCCCTGGGTTGGAAGTCCTCTCCGCCACCTCAGGAAAGAACTTAACCGGTCCTAAGAATTTATGCAGCATGTCCGTCTTATCCGTCTGCACCGTCACCTTTTCCT
>CAYWLI010000169.1:0-3138 GCA_964459135.1 uncultured Thermodesulfobacteriota bacterium
TCAATGTCTCTCAGATCAAAACTTCTAGGCCTCGCCCTCCTGGTGGAGGGTGCGGTTTTTATCCTCGCACTGGTCTTGGCGCGGCTATGGGGTATTCCCTTATCCCCCCTCACGGCACACCCCCTGCGCGACATTCTGATCGGGACTGCCGGGGCAGCAATACCGTTTGCCCTTTTTGTCTTTTCTCTGTCTGAAAAAGCCAAAGCGGTTCCCATCATACGCTCCTTGAGAAAGACTATAACAGATGAGATACGAACCCTCTTTGCCTCAGCCACGTTCATCGATCTCTGCCTTATCTCCCTAGCGGCGGGCCTTGCTGAAGAATTGCTCTTCCGGGGGGTCATCCAGGCCAAATGGGGCATCCTCGCGGCAAGTATCCTCTTTGGTCTCCTGCACAGTGTAACCCCTGCCTATATCCTCCTGGCTACCCTGATAGGATTCTATATAGGGTTGCTGTATCATGTCTTCCAGAGCCTGCTCATCCCCATTCAACTGCATTGCATCTATGATTTCGGGGCGTTGATCTATCTTCGATATCGCGTCAAGGAACAAATCTCCTGATCGGATTGTCTCATTATATGAAGGGAAAGAAACAGACAAGAGATGAAGACCGCGAGTTCGTTGCCTTGTGCCAAAGAGGAGATGTCAATGCCTTTGAGGTATTGGTTCAAAGGCACCAGAAGCGGATGCTCAATATCGCATACCGGATCATGGGGAACTATGACGAGGCATGCGAGATCGTGCAGGATGCCTTTATCTCTGCATATAAACATATCAAGGGCTTTAAAGGGAAGGCCAAGTTCTCGACATGGCTCTATGCTATCTGTATAAATCTTTCGAGGAACCGATTGCGGCAGGTGCGGACCCGGCTGCATCGGGAACCATACGCAGTGGGTAATCCAGTGAACATAGCAGATGGCCAGATTGCATTAGACCCCCCATCGAGCGATCCCTCTCCCCTCGACAGGCTCGAAACAAAAGATGTCCAACAGAAGGTGCAGGGATGCATCAACGCTCTCGATGCCGAATTCAGGGAGGTGCTCATCTTGAGGGACATACAGGGCTTCTCATATGATGAGATAAGTGCAATGCTCAAGGTGCCGGAGGGTACCGTCAAATCGAGGCTCTTCAGGGCGCGCGAGGCCGTGAAGGACTCTTTGAAGGGCATAATGGGAGACCTCTAATATGGAATGCTCAGAGGTTCAAAAGAGGCTGTCAGCCTATCTAGAGAAGGCTGTTTCCCCTAAACAGAAAGCGCTCATTGATGCGCATCTCAAGGGGTGTAAGCAGTGCAAGCGTGCGCTCGCCGACCTGAAGAAGACCGTCGACTACGTACAGAAGCTTGAAGAGGTTGAGCCCCCGGCATGGCTCGTGCAGAAGGTCATGGCGAGGGTGAGATCAGAGGCTGAGGCTAAGAAGGGTATATTGCAAAAAATATTTTATCCCTTCCATATCAAGATTCCCCTTGAGGCCGTCGCCCTTATTCTTGTCGCAGTAGGGGCGATCTATATCTTTAAGTCCATGCAGCCGCAGATGCAAATCGCCCAAGCACCCATAGCGCACGAGGAGGCAGCCCCTCCTGCGCTTGCACCGGGGAAAGGAGAGGTCCACGACCTTGCCGAGGACAAACGCCCCCCTGCCGCACCTGCGGAGCAATTCAGGGATACAGACAAGGAAAAGGCCAGAGAGAGAAAACCCGTTGGGCTAGCCAAGGCCCCGGTGGAGACGGCCAAACGTGAAGAGGCCGCGCCAGCAGCTGGAGCCGCTCATACAGATGCATTAAAGCAAAAGGCCTTGTCGTCATTGGAAGAGAGCAAAAAAACGACAACTGAGCCGGAAACGCAAGCCATCCGCTTCGTGCTTAACGTCAAGACGATTGAACCTGCCACGCAAGATACCGAAGAAACGTTGCGCAAACTGGGGGGGAGAAAAATTAAGACACAATCCCTTCGTGACAAGACCATTATCAACGCAGAGATCGACTCGAAGCAGATGAAGGAACTCTTTAATCAACTGAATCTCATTGGAGAGATGCAAGAAGAGGAAGCAGCCTCACAGGCAGGGGAAGGCGATGTTGGGGTACAGATAGAGCTTGAAAAGACCGCCCCGTAGTCAAGCAGTCGTGTTTTTATATTTAGTGGTGAAAGAAATTTCTCTGTTTGGACCTATGTCTCATATTTTGTGAAGCGAGCCGACCACATTCCTCTCCCCCTCATTTGTTCATCAGCTTATATGATTCACCTAACAATACAATAAAATCATCATCAATATCATCTAAGGAATTGAACCTAAAATAATTATGAAATCGACGCTTAGAAACCTGTTCGACTTTGATAATGTGATTACCTTGTAACGGATGATCCATAACCAAGTTAAAATCTAACCAATTTTTTTTGGGATGTACGCCTCCAAACGCAGATGTACTCTTAAGATGGATTGACGTTTTCTTGGGTTCAATTGCAACTGGACCAATAGTTTTTATACTCTTAAGTATCTCCAAATAAATATCGTATACTATTGGTGCTTTGTCTGAAAATAAATATTCTACTGATTTAGTCATTGTTCTTCCTTAATACTCAAACCCGAGATATCATAAGCCCTCATAATCGTTGTCATAATAAAGGAATCATTGAGAATGGTCCATACCATCTAAATGGATGGCTGTCGCTGTGGACAGAAATTTACTAGACCATGGGGGGAAAAGTCAATATGTTTCCCTATATATCCTTGGCTGGACACATACGCCGCGGTCGTTGACAAAGGGTAGGGGGCGTGCTATCTAAAAGCCATGAAGCGGATAGGGATTATCGCCAAGCAGAATAAGCCGGAAGCCGTCCAGGTGGTCAAAGAGCTGGTGGGCTGGCTGAAAGACCACAAGGTGGAGTGTTTTGTCGAACCCGACATGGCGCAGTCCGTTTCCCACGCTTCCCTTGATAAAACAGAGATGCCTCTGGCCGTAGACATGGTAGTGGTCCTGGGTGGAGATGGAACCCTCTTGGCGGCGGCCCGCACATTGCAAAAAAACCGCATCCCCCTCCTCGGGGTAAACCTGGGAGGGCTGGGGTTCCTGACGGAGATAACCCTGGATGAGCTCTACCCCATGCTGGAAGCAATCCTGCACGGTGATTATAAGACCGA
>CAYWLI010000170.1:0-1183 GCA_964459135.1 uncultured Thermodesulfobacteriota bacterium
ATAAAGTTGCTCGCAGATAAAAAATTGAGTAATTATTTTTCTCAACAAGCGATTACAAGAACAAAGAAGTTTTTTGATTTGAATCATCAGGTCAAAAATTATCTTGCATGGTATGAAGAAATCTTAGAAAAGTGGAAAAATTCTCATAATTCAACATCAGAATAGAAGTAAGCGATAAGTAATAAAAAGCATTACTAACAGTAATATGAGGCCACTATTGAATTTACATAACTGGGTTCTTTGTTAAGTAAAAGTCATGACATTCATAGACTCATACGGAGGACAAGGCCTTTACCATTAAGATGCAATGCCCTAGAATACAAGATATCCCTCCACCTACACATCGCGGAAAAGGCTGGCCATGGACAGAAGAAGAATCTCCGTATCTTCCTAACGCTATGCCTGATGGTCGTCCTTGGCCCAGGATAAGCATTGTCACGCCCAGTTACAATCAGGGTGAATTCATCGAAGAAACCATTCGCTCAGTGTTGTTACAGGGCTATTACAATTTGGAGTACATCATCATAGATGGAGGCTCTACTGATCAAAGTGTTGACATGATAAAAAAGTATGAACCCTGGTTGACTCATTGGGTCACTGAGCCGGATAGAGGACAAGCGCAAGCCATCAATAAAGGCTTCAAAAGAGCAACAGGTGAAATAGTAGCATGGATAAATTCCGATGATGTTTACTTTCCTGGAGTGCTGGCTATTGTAGCGAAATTTTTTTCACAAAAACATACTAGTGATATAATATATGGGGATTGTGTGTATGTCGACAAGGAAGGGAAACTTGTTAGAAAAAACAGAGCTAGTAATTTCGACATGAAGAGTTTTTTGGGGAAGCAGGCCATCCCGCAACCATCGATGTTTATTAAAAAGCTCACTTTATCCCAAGTTGGCTATCTTGATGAAAAATTGAACTATGCTTTTGATCGCAAATTTTGGTTGATAGCCGGCATTAACCGTAATAATACATTGACCTACGCAAGGAAGATTTTTTCAAAATATCGATTACATGGAAAAAGCAAAGGAGTCTCAGAAAAACATGAAATGGATATAGAAATTTCAAAAATGGTTTTGGAAATTTTAAACAAAAAAAATATTCCTGCGATGAGTGAGAAAGATAAAGAAAAGGCAAAAAGATTTCATAATTTGACTTTGGCGTTTCGATATTGGCAAAA
>CAYWLI010000170.1:1283-3112 GCA_964459135.1 uncultured Thermodesulfobacteriota bacterium
GCGTTATCCTGATATAGCAACGGCTTGTGAATTTTGTATGCTGATGAAACGTACTATGTTAAATGAAATTGGTTTTTTTGATCAACGTCATAACAATGCAGATTGGGAAGTGGCAGCTTTTTGCGCTCATGCCGCTAATAATGGTTGGCGAGTTGTTGGTGCTGATGACGCCTTTGTTTTTCACCATTATTATTCAGGAACTAAAGAGAAAGAGGATATTTCCCTTCAAAGAAACAGGGTAAGCTTTTTCTTCAGGTTAATTCATCACTACAAAGATAAGAAACATCTTCAAGCATCCCTGCAGAATAATCCTTTTCAATACATAATCGAAGCTTTATTACCTATCCATCAAAAAAAAAGTTTTTTTAAAACATTATTTGCAAAAACATTGAATTTTTCAAAATTGGCGCTTGCTGTGGCTGCTTTATTAAAACAAGGCATAGCGTATTGCAGAAACAGAGGAATCGATGGACTTAAAAAACATAAAAAGGAAATTTATAAGAAACTCAGAGGAGCAATAAATAAGTTTGTAAAAGAGAGTCGTGTGTACAGAGAGCATGTTGAGAATTTACCTGCTCCTAAAGGGCTTTCAGTAGCTTTTTTAGTGTCGAACATCCACTCAATTTCTGGAGGTTTGATATCTATACTACAATTCGTAAATGAATTTATTCATAGAGGACATACTGCCTATATTGTAACATGCGATTATGAGCCTGATCCAAGATTATTAAATATTTATACATGCCCTATAAGATATATAAACCCAAGTCAAATGACTAATTTTTTTCCGAGAACTGACATTATTGTTGCGACGTATTGGACAACAGCTTTTCAGTGGGTTCCTAAAATAATGCAAAGCAATCCTTTTGTTTTACCGTTTTACTTTATTCAAGCATTTGAGAGTTGGTTTTACCCTGAAGGTGACAAGAATATAAAAAGAGTTATAGAAACATATTCCTTAATACCAAACAAAATTGTTGTTTCAAAATGGCTTTCAAATAAGTTAAAGGATTTCGGTTATAAAAATACAATGAAAATAACGCCTGGAATAAATTTAGATATTTTTTATCCTCGCGAAATTAAGAAAAATATCCCACCTTATCGAATTGTTGCTATTGCGAGGCCCCAGGATAAGGTAAAGGGTTTTAACACTTTAGTAGAAGTGTTTAAATCTTTATATAAAGACAGAAAGGATATAGAAATAATACTTTTTGGGACAGAGGATCTTTCAGTTTATAAGCTGCCTTTTTCCTATAAAGATTATGGTAAAATTTGGGATCGAAACAGGATTGCTGAGATTTATTCATCATCTCATGTTTTTATTGACGTTTCAACTTTTCAAGGATTTGGTCTTCCTGGTCTTGAAGCCATGGCATGCGGGACGCCCGTTGTTTTGACCAATGTTGGGGGAATAACTGAATATGCGATAGACAAAGAGAATTGCCTAATGGTTGATCCTAATGATATTAAAGGTATTATAGATTCAATTAAAGCTATACTAGACAACTCATCTTTAAGAGAAAAGTTGATCGCAAAAGGAGAAGATACTGCTCAAAAGTTTTGTCATAAAGGAGAAGCTGAAAAAATGTTAAATTTATTTCTTGAGAAATTGCAAGAACATAGGAAACAGTCGTCCTCATTGGTTTTTGGGGATGTAAAGAGATGAGGTTAGTTTTTAGTTTGATGTGGATTCAGTAAAAGATCTTTTATTGTTTGTACTCTATGCTACTGATGATTTGTAATTAATCCGATGAAACTCCTTTATTTCTCCAAGACCTCCTTTATTGGTCCCAGTAGCAGATACAGGATTTATCAGTACATCCCCTATC
>CAYWLI010000171.1:0-3074 GCA_964459135.1 uncultured Thermodesulfobacteriota bacterium
ACCCCACGGTCTAACTTTCCATAATCCTTGTGAAAACAACACATTACGGCGCTTGAACTGGTAACAAGGGGGCTTATATGGTTTCTATATAACACACTTGATCTTGCCTATTTGATTTTATTTAATCTGAAGTCTCTTTAGATCAAAGAATAGCGTTCGTTGTCTTTTGTGTTTATCTTTTGCAGAAAGTGATTCAAATTCATTTTTAAAATAAAAATCTAAGGTTTCAGTGTCATTATATGCATCTACCGTGACAAGTCGACACCCTGTTCTGTTATCCGTAAGAAATAACTTTTTTATCATGTTAATAATATGAGTACCAATGTTTTTCCGTTGAAGTTCACTGCGCACTCCAAATCTAACAATTTTTACGGCGGGATAAACTGAATATTTTTTTGTTTCTGGTAAGTTGAGTCGATCCCACACCTTTTCTCGGCGTACAGCGTCGTTGCATAAACTAATTAAGGCCACGGGAGATTCATCTTCCACCGTGGCCTCTTTAGCAAAGTATGTTTCACAAAGCAATTGCTGTTTGTGTGCTAGGGCATCGTTTCTAAAAAAATCATTAAGATCATCTCTACCACAATCAAACGATTGAAGTCTTTTATAATTGTTAACCTTTAATAACTCCCAACCCTTAACAACATATCTATTTCTGTTTTTTTGCAGCATGCTCCCTAGCTAATTTGCGAGCTTGTGCAAGACGAGGAGTATCTATCAATTTTGTAGGATTTTCGAGACCTCGTTTAAGCTTTTTATTAAATTTTCTTGCGTCCCTCCCTCTTAAAATTGGGGTGGGTTGGATTGGAAGCGCCATGATTTCACCTTCCTTTCCTTGAATGTGTTATGCTTTATTTTCCCCTGAATGTAATCTTATACATTTTTATTAGACAAATCAAGTATTTTTTTCTTCAATAATACTAATCATATATGATTTTTGGGGAAACTGAAATCCTATAACTATAGAATTATTAAGTCAAATTAGGACACTACCAAATTCTGAATTTCAACAACCGCCTAAAGATCGAGGATCATGGCGGTCTCGTCGCAGTCGGGGAACTTGACGCACTTGATACAATCGGCCCAGATCTTGTGGGGGAGGGTGGATTTGTCCACCACGTGGAAGCCGGCCCGTTCAAAATAGGGGGGTATATAGGTGAGGAGGAAGACCTGTTTGACCCCCAATTGCCGGGCCTCCTCCAGGCATGCCTCGACCAACTTCATCCCGATACCTTTCTTCCGCTCTTGTGTAGCCACGGCAAGGGACCGAATCTCCGCCAGATCCTCCCAGCAGATGTGCAGGGCACCCACACCTCCTATGTGATGGTCCTGGCCCTCATAGACATGGAAATCGCGCAGGTTGTCGTAGATCTCGCTCAGTGAACGCGGAAGGAGCCTTCCTGTGTCGGCAAACTGGTTTATCAAGTGCTGGATCTGTTCGACGTCAGCGATGGTGGCCCGGCGGATCACCCTGTTTCCCCCTTTGCTTTTTGCAACATCTCGTGAGCATGGGTTCTGCTCGCTGGGCTTTCCCCCGTACCCCCCAGCATCCTGGCGATCTCATCGACCACCATGTCGCCTTGGAGCTTCTCCACTGAGGTCATAGTTCTCCCCTGATCCTCCCGTTTCGATACCTGGTAATGGGTTTGCCCGAAGGCGGCTATCTGGGGGAGATGGGTCACGCAGAGGATTTGATGATACCGGGCCAGATCCCGCAACTTGAGCCCCACTACCTCCGCCGTATGCCCTCCGATGCCTGCATCTACCTCATCGAAGATCAAGGTCTGGTCTATTGCTCCCTTGGTCAGGATCTTTTTGATGGCCAGCATGATGCGGGAGAGTTCCCCGCCGGAGGCGATCTTTGACAGGGGCCTCGGCTCTTCACCGATATTGGGGGAGATGAGAAACTCCACCTCCTCGGCGCCCCGCGGTCCGATAATGAGAGCATCGACCTCCACGGTATCTCCCCCGGCTGATAGCTCCTTCAGTTGGACCTCGAAGGTAGTCCGCTCCATGGCAAGCGTGGCCAGTTCCGCTTCGATCTCCCGTTTGAGCACCTGCCCCGCCTCCGCTCGCTTTTGAGACAGCCTCCCGGCCAAATCACGGACCTTCCCCTCACCTTCTTTTTTCTTTTTTTCCAGTTGCGCTATCTCTGCATCCAGGTCGGCGGTCCCCTGCACGCCCTTTTCAATCTGCTCTTTGTAAGCGAGGATCTCCTCCACGGTGGTGGCCTTATACTTTCTCTTAAGCCTTTGGAGCTCGTCGAACCTCACTTCGATCTCTTCCAGGCGGTTCGGGTCCAAATCGATCTTGGCGAGATACCCCTTGAGCTCCCCTGACGCCTCTTCCACCTGCAGCAGGGCAGCGGAGACGGCTTCTTTGAGGGAAGAGCAAGAGGGGTCCAATTCAGCGAGGGCCTCGATATCACGCTCGACCATGCCCAATCTTTCAATGACTGACCCGGCCTCGGAATACAACAGGCGCTCACTCGAGCCGGCCAACTGCATCAGCCGCTGGGCGTTTTTCAGGAGGTGGCGCTCCTGTTTTAGCTCTTCCTCTTCTCCCGGAATCAAACGGGCGGCCTCTATCTCCTTGAGCTGAAAGGCCCACAAGTCACGCTCGTGCTCCCCTCGCTCCTTTTCATCCTTGAGCCCTTGGAGACGTCTTTCTAACCCCCGCTGCTCTTTGTAGGCCTCCTGGAACTCGGTCTTGAGGGGAAGCAGCTCCCCGAACTCATCCAGGATTTCGAGGTGGTTCTCCACCTTTCTCAACACTTGGTGTTGATGCTGTCCGTAGATATTGAGCAACTCCTCCCCGATGAGGGAGGTCATTTGCAGGGTGGCAAGGTTGCCGTTGATGTAGATTTTGGTCTTGTCCTTCCTGGACACCACCCGCTTTATGACGAGCGTGTCCTCTGCCTCGATCCCCTTTTCCCCCAGCCATTGGCGGACCAGGGGTTTGGCGGAGATGTCAAAGAGGGCCTCCACCACACCCTCGTCTTCGTGAGACCTGATGATGTCGTCCTTGACACGATCCCCCAGGATGAGATTAAGGGCGTTGAGGATGATCGACTT
>CAYWLI010000172.1:0-3064 GCA_964459135.1 uncultured Thermodesulfobacteriota bacterium
CGGGAGAGCCCCCGATTCCAATACAAGCTCCAGTGGCTCAAGCGCCTGAGGGAATTTTTCTCCAGACATTTTTCACCGCATAAACCCCTTATCTGGTGCGGCGATCTCAATGTGGCCCCGGAGGAAATCGACGTGCACAACCCAAAGCGACTCCTGGGACATGTCTGCTTCAACCCGGGTGTGTGGGATGTCTTCGACTCGGTCAAAGCATGGGGGTTGGTGGATGTGTTCAGGAAACATCATCCCGATGAACCCGGCCAGTATACCTTCTTCGACTACCGGGTCCCCAAGGCCGTGGAACGGGGGCTCGGCTGGAGGGTGGACCACATCCTGGCCACCCCTCCCCTGGCTGATACATCCAAGAACTGCTCCATAGACATGAACCCACGGCTCGCGGAAAAGCCGTCCGATCATACCATCGTGACAGCTGAATTCGAGGTGTGAACCGCGGGATGAAGGACCTATCAGAAGAAAATGGTACCCTTTGAAAATATCATCTTTAAGCTCGCCCTTATTTTTGCCGGAGCCTCAATTCTCGCCACGATATTTTTATATGTAAAACAACCTATTATCTTGGCATACATTGTGTTGGGGATGCTCATCGGCCCTTGGGGGATAGGACTTCTAAAAAATCCAGCACTCATTGAACATATCTCTCATCTAGGAATTATTTTATTGATGTTCCTCTTAGGACTTCATTTACATCCACAAAAATTGTATAAACTCCTGAAAAAAACAGCTCTTATCACAGTGGGAACTTGCTTACTATTTACCGTGCTCATCACGTTCATCACCATGGCGTTTCGTTTCTCATGGTTTGACAGTTTGATCGTCGGATTAGCCCTCATGTTTTCCAGCACCGTGATCAGTCTCAAACTGATTCCAACCACTACCCTTCATCATAAGCACATGGGCGAAGTCCTGATAAGTGTCCTTCTCTTCCAAGACATTCTCGCCATTATTCTGATATTATTCCTCTGTGGGAGCGCACAAACCAATATTTACCTCGGAGGAATGTTTTTAATCTTAAAAACCCTGGCTTTTTCTGCGGCTTCCTTTCTTTTTGTTTACTATGTACTTTTAAAGGTTTTCAAACGATTTGATGTGATTCAAGACTATCTCTTCTTGATGTCCTTGGGGTGGTGTTTGTTAGGGGCTGCGGCTGCCAAACAGCTCGGGCTTTCGTATGAAATAGGGGCATTCATTGCCGGAATTACTCTTGGCGCATCACCGATTGCCTTAGTCATTGCGGAAGGATTAAAACCTGTCAGGGAGTTTTTCTTGATTTTATTCTTTTTCTCTATCGGAGCAAAATTCGATTTTTTCGTTACTAAACAGATTGTGTTCCCCGGCTTGATTCTTGCGGGAATCTTGCTGGGCATAAAACCCGTGGTGTTTTCATTAGCCTTTAAATTCGTCAAAGAGCCCAAACGCATCGCACAGGAGCTTGGGGCAAGACTCGGCCAGGCAAGTGAGTTTTCATTATTAGTGGCGTATGGGGCATTCGCAGCGGGACGGATTGAGGCAACAACGTCTTTTCTGATTCAACTCACCACCATAGTGACGTTTATTGTGTCAACGTATATTGTGGTATTCAAATATCCGACACCAATCGCGCTCAGTGATAAGATGCGGCAAGATTAGCCGTATTTTTACCTAAAAGACCCTCTTATAAAAAATTCCGCCCATATTGACATCTATTATTGTATATGCTATCTCTTGTGAAAAATCCGTTCAATATTTAAGTGAGCTGATCATCGAAGGCAAAGCCTTCCTCTACCCATGAAGGAGGGATGATGCAATGGCTGTCCAGGTAGACCCTAATGATTACAAAAATCTGATCAAAAAAAACGTGCTGTTTCGGTATATGTCTGAGGAGGCGTTTTTTGCATTTCTTCATGGATCAGAACTCATGGAGTATGAGGATGGGGAAATTATCATTTCCCAGAATGATGTCAGTCAATTTTTATATTGTCTGATTAAAGGGTCTGTTGCCGTCTCTGCGCAAGAAAAAGGAAACGATTTCTTTATTTACAATCTTGAAGAAGGAGAGATCTTTGGAGAGGCCGCTCTGTTTCTGACCGAACTCAGAATCGCAAGCGTAAAAAGCGTAGGAGCCTCACTGATCATTAGGATACACCGAGAGAATTTAATCAAATTCATCGGTGAATATTCTCAAGCGGGCAATAGGATTTTCATATTGGTCATATATAGCCTTCTCAAGAAACTGAGAACATCCACACGGGAGATCACCGCGGTCAAAAAAATGTATATGCAAGTAAAAAAGATGAAGGCCCAAATGGAAAAACTCTTGCAAGAGCTATGAAGAAAGAGGATCAAACCCTCTCTCCTCTATGCCCTCCCCATCAAGGGCTCTAGATTCCACATGAGTCAATTTACAACCTCACCCCCAAAGCACAGGCGTTTCTTGACAATAAAATGAGGGGAAAACCCGGAGCAGGGGAGGGGTATAATGGGGGACCCCTACTACCGCAACGCTGGCTGGCGCCAACGAGGAGTTAATACTCAGCTTTCCCCTCACTGATAATATAATAATCTTCTACCGATGTTTCAATGCCTTGATGTGTTTTTCAGCAAAAATATCTTGCCGATGAAGACATACCCCGTGAGCCCCCTTAAAATGCCTCCGACACCGCTCTATCGGGGGCACAAACGGGGGCAACGAGAGCCCTTCATCAGGAGTGAACAAACCTGGATAAGATCCAGCTCACGATACTGATCAGGATTGCACCGATCAAAGCCCCTAAAAACCCGTTGACTTGAAATCCCCGCACTATAGCCGACACCAACCAAAGCAGTAACCCATTGATAACTAACAGGAAAATCCCAAAGGTCACGACGGTGAGGGGAAGGGTGAGCAAGACCAAGAGGGGGCGGATAAACGTATTGACGACCCCCAAGACAAAGGCCGCGACCAACGCCGCCATCCAGCTTTCTACCTGGATTACCCTCGGCACGAGATAGGCGATGATCAGAATAGCCACCATATTGATCAGCAAACTGATGATGAAGTACATAATCCCTCCCGTGTAATACGATGTCA
>CAYWLI010000173.1:0-3063 GCA_964459135.1 uncultured Thermodesulfobacteriota bacterium
GAAAAGGCAGAAACATCGCCGCAACCTCTGCGCTTCACGTGGCACGGAGAAGTCCATGAGGTGGCAGAAGTACTGCAAGAACGAGTTAATACCGGATATGGCGGGCTTCCGCCGCGCAGTCGTAAATGGTACACTAGGAGGCACCGTCGCTACTATGTGATTCGAGATTCCAAAGGAGACGTCTTCGAGATCTATTTGGATTACAGCAATCGCAGCAGACAAAGCTGGTGGCTGGTCACCAGGTTCGATAAAAAAGGACCAGCCCGGTTCACCGAACAACCCGCTGTAGAAGAGAGCGGTCAAAACCACTGAGCTCATAGTGAGCTCTCCGGAGAATCATCAATGAACCTATCGACTTTTTTGATGAAAAAAGAGCTGATTCTGCTTGACGGCGCCATGGGCACGCAATTGGCGGAGCGCGGGGCAATCATGGGGGGGCAGAGTACGCTTTTCCACCCGGACCAGGTATTGGAAATCCATAAAGACTATGCCCAGTGCGGATGCCATATCCTGATAACAAATACCTTCGCCATGAGTCGAGTCTTTATCGAAACCCACAAGGTAGACGTAGACGTACGCACAGTGAATATAGCTGGGGCCCAGCTAGCGAAACAAGCTGCGGACAAAGATCAATACATACTGGGTGACATAAGCTCCACTGGTAAATTGCTCGAACCTTACGGCAACCTCAAAGAGTCGGCAGCTTATGAGGCATTTGCCGAGCAAGCAGCATTATTGGAGGAGGGTGGTGTTGACGGCTTCATCATCGAGACGATGACGGACCTGAAAGAGGCCCTATTGGCCTTGCGCGCATGCAAGGAGGTTTCTGCGCTCCCGGTAATCGTTACCATGGCCTTCTCAACACCGAAAAACGGGGGGCGGACCATTATGGGCAATGCAGCCCAGGAATGCGCGAGGGCACTTACCGAGGCAGGCGCACAGGCTGTCGGGGCGAACTGTGGCGACATCGACCCTTTTCAGATGGCCGAAATCGTAGCCGCAATGCGCAGTGCCACCGACCTCCCTATTCTGGCCAAACCGAATGCAGGGAAACCACGGGTGGTCGATAATAAGACGGTGTTTGATATGCCCCCGGGGGAGTTCGTACAAGGGATCAAGGAGTGTATCAGCGCCGGAGCCACTATGTTCGGCGGGTGCTGTGGTACGTCGCCTGAACACATCTGCGCCCTTGCAGATGCCATCATCGAAGGCAAATAAGTAGTTAAAGGAAAGCAGGTCAATGCAAGGCAAAGCGCTTATAATAGGCAACTCAGATGGAATCGGTCTGGCAACTACCAAAGAACTGCTGAAGCGCGGATGGAAAGTCGTTGGTATTTCGAGGAGTGAGTCTCCGATCAAAGATCCCGCCTACGAGCACATCGTAGCCAAAGTGCAAGACAATCAATACCCCGTTATTTTAAAATCTGTTCTGGAAAAGGGTGGACCTGTCGACCTGTGCGTTTACTGCGCAGGCATAGGCGAGATGTTGGACCTATCTGATATGGGAGGCGAGGCGGATATCTTCCATGTCAACCTCCTCGGCATGGTGAAGACCGTATCGCTGGTGATCCCGTGGATGGTCAAGAGAGGCAAAGGGCATTTCATCGGTCTTTCGAGCGTGGCTGACGAGATGCTGTCCCCTGAAGCCCCCAGCTATCATGCATCGAAGGCGGGTTTTTCTAATTACCTCGAAGGCCTGGCCCTTGCACTGAGGCCAAAGGGCATCTATGTAACAAATGTACGGCTCGGTTTCGTTGACACCAAGATGGCACAGGAAGATGTGAAACCGTTTATGATGGGAGTAGAACGGGCTGCACAGCACGTGCTTGCATGTATCGAGAAAAAACCCGTTCGATATACGGCCCCATGGGCCGCAATACCCTTGGTGAAATTTCGAAGCTGGATGCTTAGGTTGAGCACCATGTTTTAAAGTAGATACTGAAATCGACAGCTTGAACATAAAAATTTCCATTTAAAAATGAAACAGAGCGATAAAAACCAAATCTTTCGAATTCCCATGGGGACATCCAATGCGTATCTTGTGGCAAATAAAGGGCACGTCATCCTGATTGATGCAGGGATGAAAAAGAAGGAGCAGAAGCTCATAGCTGCCCTCCAGCGAATGAATATATCCCCCCGTGATATCAAACTGATTATCCTCACCCATGTCCACTATGATCACTGTGGGAGTTTAAAGGCCCTCAAGGACATCACCAAGGCGCAAATCCTTGTCCATAAGGCAGAGGCCGAATGCCTCACACAGGGGTACTGTGAAGTTCCACAGGGTACGATGTGGTTCTCAAAGGCCCTGTCCTTTATCGGCAGGACCTTGGCCAAAAAGCTGGTGGAATATGACCCCGTCACACCCGATATAACGATCTCTGAGCGGTTTGATTTGCACGAATATGGCATAGATGGATACATCCTGCCGACCCCCGGACATACCGCAGGGTCAATCAGTGTCGTCATTGAAGACATGCATGCCCTAGTGGGGGATACCCTCTTTCACATCGTTAAGCACAGCGTATTCCCCCCCTATGCCAATGATCAGGAGGCATTGCTGAGAAGCTGGAAGCAATTGTTGGAAATCGGATGCGAATATTTTTATCCCGGCCATGGAAAACCATTTACCAGAGAAAAATTCAAGAAAACGTATGAGAAGAAAAGATAAAAGGATAACAGTTATGACTTCAAAGAAAACCATCACGGAGAAACAAGCGACGGCAATCATTACCAAGGAAGCTCAAAAAGTAACTCCCCAAGATGTAGAGAAGGTACTGAATAAATCAGAGGAGATCCGCAGGCAGTTCGAAACCGAAGGGCCTTTGAGCAAGTTCGTCGATGATTGTAAACTCCTTATCGCCGCGGTCAAAGACTACTGGCATGGTAAGTACCGAAGAATCCCCTACTGGACCATCGCTGCGATCGTTGTGTCCTTGCTCTATGTGCTCAACCCCCTCGATCTCATACCCGATTTCATCCCCCTTCTCGGCCAAGTGGACGATGCGGCAGTGGTTGCCGCGTGCCTGCTCCTCGTCAGACAAGACCTGCTCAAGTATAAAA
>CAYWLI010000174.1:0-3015 GCA_964459135.1 uncultured Thermodesulfobacteriota bacterium
GGCCGCCATAGAAGCAAAAGGCCTTCGCTGTATAGCAGGCGGTCGATTATTGCATTTAACGGGAGATAATGATAAGGGCAAGGCCGTGGAGCTCCTCACGCAACTCTATCGGAAGAAATTTGGCGAGATCACCACCTTGGCCCTCGGTGACAGCCCCAACGATTTTCCCATGTTAGAGCATGTCGACCACCCCATCCTCGTACGAAATTACGAGGGGAAGCATGATCCCAGACTGACGTTACCCAACCTTATCAAGGCCGACGGTATCGGCCCTGAGGGGTGGGCTCAGGCAGTTATCAACTTCATCCAAGAAGATAACGTGCAGCCATGATGTTTATGATCAGACTGAGTGGCAGAGGTATACAGCAATCATGAAACGCCACATATGCATCCATGGTCATTTCTACCAACCACCCCGTGAAAACCCATGGTTGGAGGCCATTGAACCCCAGGATGAAGTCTATCCCTACCACGACTGGAATGAGAAGATCACCACGGAATGTTACGCACCCAATGCGACCTCTCGTATCTTGGACAAACAGGATCGAATCGTACAGATGGCAAACAACTATGCAAGGATCAGCTTCGATTTCGGTCCAACGCTGCTCGTCTGGCTGCAAAAAAAGGCACCAGAGGTCTATCAAGCGATCATTGAGGCCGACCGAGAAAGTCAGAAAAGGTTTTCCGGCCATGGATCAGCCATCGCCCAGGCCTACAACCACATGATCATACCCCTCGCCAACAGCCGAGACAAACAGACACAGATCATCTGGGGAATCAGGGACTTCGAATACCGCTTTGGGAGGATGCCGGAGGGGATGTGGCTCTCGGAAACGGCAGTTGACCTTGAAACACTGGGTATACTCGCTGAGCACGGAATAACGTTCACCATCCTAGCGCCACATCAGGCCCGGCGGGTACGAAGCATCGGTGAAAAAGAATGGAAGGATGTACCTCGCGATAAGATCGATTTAACAATGCCGTACCTCTGCACGCTGCCGTCGGGGAAAACCATTACTCTCTTCTTCTATAACGGCCCCATCTCCAGGGATATAGCCTTCGGCGACCTCTTAAACAGTGGTGAGAATTTCGCATTGAGACTGATGAGTGCCTTTGACAACCGCAAGGAACCCCAGCTAGTCCATATCGCTACCGATGGAGAGTCCTACGGCCACCATCACCGTTTTGGGGACATGGCGTTGGCCTATGCCCTGCACTCCATTGAAGCCGATGACCGTACCATGCTCACCAACTATGGGGAATACCTGGAACAACACCCCCCTACCCACGAGGTGGAGATCCTTGAGCATACCTCATGGAGCTGTGCCCATGGTATAGAGCGGTGGCGCAGCGACTGCGGGTGCAATACCGGGACGCATCGTGGATGGCATCAGGCCTGGCGCGCGCCGCTGCGGGAGGGCCTGGATTGGCTTAGAGATACAATAACCCCGCTCTACGAAGAAAA
This sequence comes from uncultured Thermodesulfobacteriota bacterium, assembly GCA_964459135.1. Taxonomy (GTDB): domain Bacteria; phylum Desulfobacterota; class B13-G15; order B13-G15; family RBG-16-54-18; genus CAYWLI01. The sequence continues at coordinate 1,466 of CAYWLI010000174.1, forward strand.
AGCACGTCCGTTCTTCAACGATCCCTGGACAGCGCGCGATGCCTACATTGACGTTATCCTTGATCGGTCACCCGAAATGCTGAATAGTTTTTTCTCCGCTCACGTTCCCAAAGCACTCACCGATGGAGAAAGAACCGCCGCGCTCAAACTCATGGAACTGCAACGACATACCCTCCTCATGTACACCAGCTGCGGTTGGTTCTTTGACGATATATCGGGTATTGAAACAGTACAGATCATACAGTATGCCGGCCGCGCTGCGCAGCTTGCACGCGAGATCTTCGGCGACCACATAGAAGGGCAACTCCTTGAACGCCTGGAGCACGCAAAGAGCAACGTCAAAAAATACGGGGATGGCCGCCGCATCTATGAGAAATTCGTCAAAGAAGCCATGCTCGATCTGAAGGATGTATGCGCCCACTATGCTTTGTGTTCCGTCTTTGAAGAATATCCTGAACATACCTCGGTCTATTGCTATACGATCGATCAAAAGGCATACCAAGGCTCCGAAGCCGGCAGGGCGAAGCTCGCCTTGGGGCGGGTACAGGTGACCTCCGAGATCACACGAGAATCAGCTGATCTCAGTTACGGCGTTTTGCACTGGGGTGACCACAACATGAACTGCGGGGTAGGAGAGTACCAGGGGGACGAGCATTACCAGACCATGGCACAAGGGACTTCCGAACTCTTTGAGGATGGGGATTTTCCAGCGGTACTTCGTTTTATGGACAAGCACTTCGGTGCTTCCACCTACTCTCTGAGATCACTCTTCCGCGATGAGCAGCGCAAGATCTTAGACACGGTCATGGAATCGACCCTGCAAGAGGCAGAGGCCGCATACCGACAGGTGTATGAGTACAACGCCCCCATGATGCGGTTTCTCAAGGAGCTTGGTACGCCTGCACCCAAGGCCTTATACGCGGCTGCAGAGGTGGTATTGAATGCCGGTCTCCGCCGTGCGTTTGAAGATAAGGAGTTCGACCCTGACGCCATAGAGAATCTTTTAGGAGAAGCCATGGGGGAAGGAATCACGTTAGACTCAACTGTCCTCGAGTATGCCTTCAGAAAAAACCTCGAACACATGGCCGAGCTGTTTCTCAACAAGCCTTCGGAACTGCTCTTGCTCAAAAATTTGGAGAGCGCGGTAAATCTGGTAAGCATTCTCCCCTTTCAGGTGAACCTCTGGAAGATTCAAAACGACTATTATGAAATACTGAAGGGCATCTATAGCGAATTTAAAGGAAAGGCTGAACAAGGTGATGAGAAGGCCAGAGAATGGCTCGAATACTTCAGAACGCTCGGGGAAAAGCTCTACGTCCGGGTTGAGTAGGAGAAAACATAATGAATAAACGCGCAAGCGGCATACTCCTGCATATCACCTCCCTCCCCTCCCCTTTTGGGATTGGGGACATGGGACCAGAGGCGTACCGGTTTGCGGACTTTCTCGCGGAGGCCAAGCAGGGGTTCTGGCAGATCCTCCCGTTAAATCCCACGGAGCGCGTCTACGGCAACTCTCCGTATCATAGCATATCAGCCTTTGCAGGCAATCC
>CAYWLI010000175.1:0-3014 GCA_964459135.1 uncultured Thermodesulfobacteriota bacterium
ATGCCGAGGGCTGCGGGCACAGCGCCGGCTCCTACGAGAAAAGCCACGGGGATGGTAAGGGAGACCGCGAGGTTGCGGACTGAGGGAGGGCCAACCAGGGACAAGGCCGAGAAGCCCGCCGGGAAAAAGCAGATGGCCAGCGTCGGCTGGAGAAACAGCAGGGGAACGATCCACCCCCCCCTTGCCATACCCAACAGGACGGTCGCCATCCCGATGGCCAGGAAGACACATACCAGGGCCCGCTTTGGACCCACTTTGTCTGAAGCCCATCCCGCTCCAAAGGCGACGATCGGCCCGGCAATCCGGGAAAAGGCCACCAGGTGATTGGCCCAGCTCCGCTCGAATCCCTGCTCAGCCACCAGATACAGCGGGAGCATGGTGTAGATCCCCATGCTTGCGCCAATGCTCAGACTAAACAAGGCCATCATGATCCAGAAAGCGGGCTGGGAAAAGAGAACACGGAGCGTTTTTTGACGGGGGGCCTCTCCGGGGAAGCTTCCCCCCTTGCCAAAGCACAGAAAGGCCAGGCCGGCAAGGATTGCTGTTACCCCAATCAGTGTGATGACGCCCCGCCAGGGAAACCACAGCATTAATCCCTCCGCCACCAGGGGGGCCACGATGAAGCTCAGGTTGGGGGCCAGCTCATGGATGGCGACGGCCTTGCCCCAATCGCGCGAGCTCACGAGAGAGGTAACGGTGGCGATGCCCGAGGGGAGATAAAGTCCTGCCGCTACACCTAGGAACAGCAGTCCTGCCCGAATCATCCATATAGTGGGGCTGAAGGAGACCGCAAGGAAGAACCCGCCTACAGCTATCGAGGAGACGATGATTGTACTCCTGTGGGTGAAACGGGAAGAAACGAACCCGGAGCCGAGGAGCCCTACAAAATAACCGAGGGAGATGAGGAAAAAGAGGCCCCCTGCCTCGCCGTGTCCTATGTGCAGGTCTGTCTCAATTGCAGGCAGCAGGGGGGCGAGGATAATCCGTGAGAGGAAATTGATAAAGAATATCCCCGTCAGAAAGAGGAGCGATGGAATATAGGAACGAAAAGGGACCATTATCTGCTCCCCGTATCCGAACAAGTGACTTTTCTCATAGGCTTTCGAGGTCATAGCATGCCATTGGAAGGAAGACAAGTTCTTTTATTGGCGGAGGGCCTGTCGTCATAACAGTACAACCATGTATCGAAACATATCATAAGAAAACGTTTGCACCCAGGTCAACTTCATGCTATTAAACATGATTCCACAGAGGAACGTGTATGTCACAGAATAGAATCGAGCATAAAGCACGGGGCAGCAGCAAACGTTCGCGTTTCAACCTCGTCCCTGTTGTGACCCTGGCAGTGGGTCACGGGACTGTTGATGTGTACGGGTCCTTCCTTGCTCCACTCCTCCCCCTCTTTGCGCTCCGCTTTAACCTCAGCCTCACCCTGGTGGGTACGCTGGTCTCCATCCTCACCGTTGCAGATGGCCTCTCCCAGCCGCTCTTTGGTTACTGGGGGGATCGGATGCGAAGACCCTGGCTGGTGATGATCACCCCTTTGTGGGTAGCGGTGACAACGGCTTTTCTCGGGCTCGCCACAGGATATGCTATGCTCGCCGTATTATTGATCCTCTCAGGCGCAGGTCGCTCGGCCTTCCACCCGCAAGGGGCTGCAGGTATTGCCGAGTACGCGGGAGGACGCAGAGGGCTCGCCCTGAGCCTCTTCACGGCAGGCGGAAACCTCGGGTTTGCCACGGGACCGATTCTCGCAACGGCCCTCGTCACCTTCGCAGGACTGCCGGGAACCCTTTACGCCATGCCCCTCGGGATCGCCGTCACGGCCCTGCTCTATACCATGGTTTTTAAGGGTCATGGCGTTCGCCCCGCCACATGGACCCCTCCTTCCTTGAAGAAGGTCCTCGGGAATCTGGCACGCTATCGTGGAGGCTTTATCAGGCTATGGTTCCTGGTGGTCCTGAGAAGCCTGACCTATTTCAGCCTGTTTAGTTTTCTGCCGATCATCTTCACCCACCAGGGGTTATCAACCATGCAAACCGGCATGATGATCTCCTTCTTCCTCCTTGGAGGCGCTGTGGGAGGGATTGTGGGGGGATGGCTTGCCGATCGCGTGCACGAGCGGGTGGTGATCGCGGGCTCGTTGGCCATTGCCTTTCCCCTGCTCCAGCTGTCCTTAATGCTCCCAGGTGTATGGGGGACGGCCTTTTTGATGCTCGGTGGATTCTGCCTTCTTTCGAGCGCTCCGGTCACCATCGGGTTGGCCCAGCGTTATGCCCCGGGGTCCGCGGCAACGGCCTCCTCCCTCATATTGGGGCTGGGGTGGGGAACCGGTGGACTCCTCGTCACCCTGGTGGGGATGCTGGCTGATCGGGTGGGTCCTGTTAGTGCCCTCAGGATTCAAGGGGTGTGCCTTGTTGTGGCAGTTCTATTGGCCCTTACCCTGCCTTCTGTGGTCAAGTTCCGATCCAAGCGCTGATGCACGGTGCAATGGCCTCACTTTTCAGTTGCTTTTTGCCCCCGAACCATTAGAATGGAGGGAACGGGGGAAGAAGGAGGCGTGTATGGCTGACGTTCAAAATCTGGTACGGAATGAGAGGATCATCCGTGCAATCCTGGGATGCGTTCTTATCATTGTGGGTTTTTACCTCCCTGGATTCTGGAAGCCGTTATCCCTGATCCTCGGTTTATGCTTTTTGTTCACTGCCTATATCGCCTACTGACCCTGAAAGGGGTTCATGCTGAAGGTCTTCAGCAAAGACAAAAAAAAGTAGCTCTCTTATCCATTCGGCATAAATGGATGATATCATCCCCGCTCTATAAGGGGAAAGGGGTTAGTGCGTTGCGAGATCCCCACAACATGAGGGACGTGTGGGATTATAGTAAAAGGCCTCGTGTGAACCAGATAAGACCAACGAGCCCTATCGCGTAGCAGTAGTACGCAAAGCGGTCAAGCCGACCGCGGCGGATCACCCCTAACAACCACTTCAAGGCGATTGCACCGGAGCCATAGG
>CAYWLI010000176.1:0-2972 GCA_964459135.1 uncultured Thermodesulfobacteriota bacterium
AGGGCGGGACTTTTATCATCCCCTCCCGCACGACCTTTGGCGGGGTCATGGTCAGATCGACTACGGTCGACCCTATGCCCGGCACCCGCCCCCCATCGATGATCAGGTCCACCAGATCTCCGAAGGCCTGAGTGATCATCCGGGGATCGGTAAGATCCCCTTCCCCTGCAGGGTTGGCGCTGGTGGAGGTGAGGGGGGTATCCACAGCCTCCACGATCAGCTGGGCGATGGGGTGCGCGGAGATTCGCAGACCAATAGTCCCCCCCTCCCCACACAAAGGGGGAGGGAGCCCCTTCTTGGCCCGAAAGATGAGGGTGAGTGCACCGGGCCAATAGTGCTCCATCAACTGCCTCCCTATGGGGAGAATATCTTCAACCACAGTTTCGAGCATATCCTGGTCCTTGATCAAAAAGGGGATGGGTTTTGCCTTATCCCTTCCTTTTATAGCATATAATTTCTTCATCGCTTCGGGGTTCAGGGGGTTGGCGCCGAGGCCGTAAAGGGTCTCGGTGGGGTAGATGATCACCCCTCCCCCTTGGATCACCTCCGCGGCTTTATCGATGAGTTGAGGTGAAGGCTGTGCAGGGTCTATCCGCATAATCTCCGCCATGGGCTTGTCCAGAGTCCGGCAGGAAGAGGGTTTTCCCTCACCCCTGACCATTACCTTACCCCTTGTCCAGCTCTTTTGCCGCCTCCTCCACCTGACGGGCCATCTCCTCTTTGTACTCCAGGAGCTTCTCGTGCAACTCCGGGAGGTGGAGGGCAAGGATCTGGACTGCCAGGACCCCGGCGTTCCTGGCTCCGGCCTTGCCCACGGCCATGGTGGCCACGGGCACCCCGCCGGGCATCTGGACCGTAGCAAGCAGCGCGTCCATCCCTATAAGGGGGGAAGAGTCGATGGGGACCCCGATGACCGGCAGCACGGTCTCGGCGGCGATGGATCCGGCCAGGTGGGCGGCCCCTCCGGCGCCGGCGATGATGACCTTGAGACCCCGCTCGTGGGCGGAGCGGGCATATTCCTTGGCCCGCTCAGGTGAGCGGTGGGCCGAGGCGACGGTCATTTCATAGGGGATGCCGAAGCGCCCCAGGATACCCCCGGCCTCCTCCATGATGGGGCGATCGGACGCGCTCCCCATAACGATGCCTACCAATGGTTTTTCCATAGTTTCTCCTTAACTTGAGAGGTCCCGAACCTGTTACATCTTATACTATACGTTACCTCAGATGACTCAGTATCAAAGAAATGTGATGAGTATCCTTGCTCCCGCTGCCTTTGTGAAGGCGCGGGAGGGTAGGTCCTGCTCCGTGTCGCAACGTGACACAGATGAGGGACCTATTGTAATAGGAGAATACCCCTGGTGGCATGCTATTCCTCCAGCCAGGCAAGGGCCTTTTTGCCGATGTCCGTGCGAAAGTGGACCCCCTCCCAGGTGATCTCGGAGACTGCCCGGTAGGTGGTCTCCATGGCTTCTTTAATTCCTCCCCCGAGACCAGTCACCCCCAGCACCCTTCCCCCGGCGGTCCAATAGTTTCCATCTTTGAGGGCTGTGCTGGCGTGAAATACGTAGATCCCATCCATCTCCTTGACCTTCTCCAGCCCGTGGATGTGCTTTCCCTTTTCATAGGACCCTGGGTAGCCCTGGGAGGCCATGACCACGCAGACCGCGGTCCGCGGGTCCCATGCGATCTCCACGCCGGTGAGATCCCCCTCGATGCAGGCCTCCATAACGGGGATCAGGTCCCCACCCATCCGCATAAAGATAGGCTGCGTTTCGGGGTCGCCGAGGCGGCAGTTGAACTCCAGGACCTTCGGTTCACCCTCTTTGATCATGAGGCCTGCGTAGAGGACCCCCTGATAAGGATACCCCTCAGCGGCCAGGGCCTTCACCGTGGGGATCATGATCTCCTTCATGATCCGATCGTGGACATTGGGTGTGACGACCGGGGCGGGGGAGTAGGCCCCCATGCCGCCGGTATTGTGTCCTTTATCGTCGTCATAGATCGCTTTGTGATCCTGTGAGGAGGCCAGGGGGAGTACACGCTCCCCGTCGCTGAAGGCGATAAAGGAGGCCTCCTCTCCTTCAAGCCACTCCTCGATCACCACGCGGTCCCCGGCCTCGCCGAATTCCCGCTTTACCATGATGTCATCGAGGGCTTCAATGGCCTCTTTTTCTGTCCCGGCCAGGATCACCCCCTTGCCCGCTGCCAGGCCGTCGGCCTTGACCACGATGGGCGCCCCTTCATTTTTTATATAAGCTACTGCCTGATCGCGGTCGTTGAAGACCCGGTATCTCGCCGAGGGGATGTTGTATTGGCGCATCAGGTCCTTGGCAAAGGCCTTGCTCCCCTCGAGCTGGGCCGCCCCCTTGGTGGCACCGAAAATCCTGAGCCTTTCCTTATTAAAAAGGTCCACGATCCCCATGGTCAAGGGGAGCTCCGGACCCACCACGGTGAGATCAATTTTCTCGTCCTTGCTGAAACGGACCAGCCCCTCCAGGTCGTCGGCTGCGATTTCGAGGCAGCGGGCGCTTTGGGAGATCCCGCCGTTCCCCGGGGCGCAAAAGACCTCCTTCACCCGGGGGCTCTGGGAGAACTTCCAGACCAGGGCGTGTTCCCTGCCTCCGCCGCCGACCACCAGGACCTTCATCGTTATACCGTTACTCCAGAGAGGTACTCGGCAATGGCCCCGTCGTAGTGGTGGGTGTGCGCAAAGGCCTTGCGCGCCAGCTCGAAGTTGGTCTTCTCCGAGATGACGCCGCCGCCGACCTTCAGTTCCTCGGCCAGGCGGGGGTAGTCCGCGGGGTCGACCACCACGGTGACGTGCCGGTAGTTCTTGGCCGCCGCCCTGACGAGGGTGGGGCCGCCGATATCGATGTTTTCAATGGCGTCTTCGAGGGTGCACCCTTCTTTGGCCACAGTGGCCTCGAAGGGATAGAGGTTTACCACCACCATATCGATGGGCTCGATCCCCT
>CAYWLI010000177.1:0-2941 GCA_964459135.1 uncultured Thermodesulfobacteriota bacterium
AAGTCTGAAATACCCCTGGTCTTGCATCGAAGGGGTATGGTATACTTTTTCGATGAAGATCTATGTCGATGCCGATGGCGCGCCATGGCGGGACCTCGTGATTGAGCGGGGGAGGAGACATGGGGTAACCGTCGTCATCGTTGCCGACTACAGTCATGATTTTCCCCCGGCAGAAGGGGTTGAGCGGGTCGTAGTTGACGGGGGGGCTGATGCCGCGGACTACGCTATCATAAACCGGGTGCATGCGGGCGACCTGGTCGTCACCCAGGATGTGGGGCTGGCCTCCCTGGTCCTCCCCCAGGGGGCAGCGGTCATCTCACCCCGCGGGTATGAGTTCACCGAGGGCTCCATGGATGGGCGGCTGGCACGGCGCTGGCTCCATGGTCGCATTAGGAGGGGTGGTGGACGAATCACCGGGCCTCCCCCCCTGTCCGAGGATGACAGGGATAGGTTCCTCATACTGTTGGATACAAAGATCACCGCTTCAATAAGGGGGGAGGAGGTTGGATGAAGCCAGCTGATTTCCCTTCTGATATCAAGGATCATCTCTTTCCTTTTCATACTGATGCCCGGATGGCCTACGAGTGCATCGGGTGCGAGGAGCACTATCCCCTCGACCGCTTCCTCTACACCTGTCCAGAGTGCGGGGGTCTGCTCCGCATCTGCGATCTCACCTTTGATTCTCTTCAAAAGATCCCCGGTCCCGAGTGGCAAAGGATCTTTGCCCACCGCAGGATGCTTAACGTCGATGGGCTCGCGGGGATCTTTCTCTTCCACGAGCTCATCTTCCCCATCATCCCCCTGGAGGATGTGATCTGCCTGGGTGAGGGGCACACCCCGCTGGTGCGGGCCAATGCCCAACTGAGCCAGTGGGCCGGTGTACCCTTCTCCATAAAATACGATGGCCTCAACCCCTCGGCGAGCTTCAAGGACCGGGGGATGGCGAGCGCCATCAGCTTTATCAACTATATGATCAAGACCAAGGGGATCAAGGAGCTCTTGGGGATCTGCGCCTCCACGGGGGACACCTCAGCTGCAGCCGCCCTCTACCTGAGCTATCTCCCCCACGATGTGGTGCGCTCGGTGGTACTCCTTCCTCAAGGGAAGGTGACCCCGGCACAACTCTCCCAGCCCCTGGGGAGCGGGGCTCAGGTGATCGAGATACCCGGGGTCTTTGACGACTGCATGCGGATCGTGGAGCAGCTGGCCGAGGAATATGAGGTGTGCCTGCTCAACTCCAAGAATCCCATCCGCATCCAGGGGCAGAAATCGTACTCGTATGAAGTGGCCCTGCAGCTTGACTTTCAGACCAAGGACCTGGTAGTGGTGGTCCCCATCGGCAATGCGGGGAACGTCACCGCGGTAATGGAGGGGTTTCTCGATCTCTACCGCCTGGGGATCATCGCGGAGCTCCCCCAGATCATCGGGGTGCAGAGCGATCATGCGAATCCGGTAGTGCTCTGGCGCCAGAGCGGGGAGTACCGCCCGGTCCCGGTCCGCCCCAGTGTGGCACAGGCCGCCATGATCGGCAACCCGGTTTCCTTCCCCAAGGTCTCGCACCTGGTCGAGGAGCACTTTCACGAGCGGTTTGCCGCCGTCCAGGTGACCGAGCAGGAGATCATCGAGGCCATGCTCATTGCCAACCGCCACGGCCACGTGGTCTGCACCCAGGGTGGGGAGTCCATCGTGGGGTTAAAAAAGGGCGTCGAGATGGGGCTGGTGATGCCCCATCAGCGGGTGGTGGTGGATTCCACCTCCCACCAGCTCAAATTCGCGGGGTTCCAGCAGATGTACTTTGAGGACTCCTTCCCTGACGGATACGATATCAAACCACGGGAGGAGTTGCGGAACAGACCCCTCGCGCTAGAGGCCTCTGCCGAGGCCATTGCCCGCCATCTCGGGCTCAAGAAGAAGGGGTGATGTTCATCTTTCACGGGTAGGGGTAGCCGCTATGTCGGTGCATACAAGGTGCCATGAAGCTTTCTGAGATCGGTGAATTCGGCCTCATCAAGGGCATCGCGATGATAGCCGATAAGGGGGAGGGGGTAGTGATGGGGGTCGGCGATGACGCGGCGGTGCTCAGGCCCTCCGCGGGGAAGGTGCTTCTCGTAACGACCGATTGCCTCATTGAAGGGGTGCACTTCAAGCTCGAGTTCACCGACTTCCATAGCCTGGGGCGGAAGGCCCTGGCAGTCAATCTCAGCGATATCGGAGGGTGCGGCGGCATCCCCACGGCCTTTCTGGTCTCCCTGGCAATTCCCCCGGAGACCGATGTGGCATCAATACGGGCCCTCTATAAGGGGATGATGGAGCAGGCGCGCACGTACGGCTGCTCCCTGGTCGGTGGTGATACCTCCAGCGGAGAACGGTTGATGATCTCCATCACCCTCATCGGAGAGGCCGAAGAGAGAAATGTCGTCTACCGCCACGGGGCCAAGCACGGTGACCGGATCTTCGTGACCGGGACGTTGGGGGATTCCGCGCTAGGCCTGAAGATGCTGAAGAATGGGGTGAAGGAGGGGGGTCCTGTCCTGCGGCACCTCGATCCCACACCCCGGGTCAAAGAGGGGGGTGAGATCGCCCGCCGGGGCCTGGCCACGGCCATGATCGATATCAGCGACGGGTTGATTGCCGACCTCGGGCACATCCTTGAGGCGAGCGATGTGGGGGCGCAGGTTCACCTCCCGCAGCTTCCGCTTTCCTCCTCATACCGCGAATATATCCAACCATACTATAAGAATCCCTACCTGCTCGCCCTAGCCGGGGGGGAAGACTACGAGCTCCTCTTTACCGCACCAGAGGAGCGGCCAGAGGCACTGAAAAAGCTTACTGAGGATCTGGCAATACCTATTACGCAGATTGGTGAGATCGTTGAGGCATCCGCCGGCGTGTCCATTGTGGGGCCGGATGGCAAAGAATTTATCGTCGAGCAAAGGGGGCA
>CAYWLI010000178.1:0-2936 GCA_964459135.1 uncultured Thermodesulfobacteriota bacterium
GAAGGAGATGGAGAGGGATATTGCACGTATGGGCTGGGGGATCAGAGTAGGGTGAAGACCGGAGGCATGTCGATCTTAGACAACCGAAGACACGCGTGCTGTCAGGAGGGGATCAAAGTACCTGTCGATGAAAAGTGCTGTACCGGTACTTGTATATGAAAAACAGGAGATAAGGCCATGAAGAAGTTAGGAGAATTCTTTCAAACAGAAGATTGGAAAAAGGAAAGGCACGTGCCGGTCATCGGGTGCCCTGATAATGAGCGTGCTCTTCCCCCTCTCATGGTGGGGAAAAGGCACGGGGAGCAAAGACTAGGATCTTCACAGACAAAAGAAGGAAGGAAAAGATATGTTGTCGCAGACACCCCTCAGGTTAGAGAAGGTACGGAAAGAGGATATCGATAAAGAGATACTCAGGGCAGCCATCATTGCCGCGCTCGATGCCGTGAACCTCTATGAGCAGATGGCTGCCTTGACCGAAAATAAGCACATTAAAACGGCCCTATTGGACATCGCTCGAGAGGAAAAGACCTACGTAGAGCAGTTCCAGGCCCTGAGGAACCGGCTACTGCTCCGTGAGGCTTCTTGATTGCTGGAACGGAGTGAGCGAGATGATATTGAATGTCCCCATAATACTTGATGACGCCCCACCAGGTGACGCAGATAGAGATGTCCTCCGCGCCGCGATCATCACGGCCTTGGATGCGCTCCACTGCTATCAAAAGATGGCATGTATGGCCGGGGATGAACGGATCAGAGATATCCTCATGGAGGGGGCGAGGGAGGAAAAAGGCCGCGTGCGGGAGTTGGGGACGATCCTGCTGCAGGGGGGAGGACATACAGGAAACGGTGATACCTCTGGTAAGCATAACCGAGGCGGCTCACTATCGGGGGGTTAATCGGACGGTAAGCTCTTTTTCACTAAGCCCGGGCGGTTTCTTACGAGAGCATCAAATAAAGAGGAGGATACGGCATGCAAATCAAGGTCGATGAGAATATAGTTGAATTTAGGCCCGAAGGCGAGACCGAGCAGAAGGATCTGGAGTCTCTGTGGAACTTGCTCGTTGATTGTGTTCGTTACAACAAGAAATTAGTTCCCATGGGAGAATATGTTCCGATCAAGGATACGGTGGCCCAATTTTCCGTGGAAGAACAGTTTTCAGAATAACCGTGAGACGATAGAAAGGTCTTGAAAGCCGATACCTGAAGAGCGTTGTTTCGTATTCGAGGGAGGTACTGTCTGCATGGGAAAAGAGCGACTGGTGGTTATCGGCGGTGATGCAGCGGGGATGAGTGCGGCCTCGCAGGCCCGCCGCCTGAGACCGGACCTGGAGATCATCGTCTTTGAGCGCAGCCCGCATACCTCGTATGCCGCGTGAGGGATTCCCTACTACGTCGGCAGGGTTGTCGACGATGTGCATTCACTCGTTACCCTGACCCCTGAGGCCTTCCGGGAGAAACGGAATATCGATGCCCGCGTCCTCCACGAGGTCACCGAGATCGACCTCAAGGCGCGACGGGTCCATGTTCGCCAAGTCGAAGCACAGAAAGAATGGTGGGAGACCTTTGATCAGCTCATGATCGCTACCGGCGCCCTCCCCATGAGGCCGGCGGTGCCCGGTGCCGATGCCGAGGGGATTTACGGGGTGCACACCTTGGAAAGCGGCATTGCGGTGAGGCAGGTGGTGGATCAACAGAAGCCGAAACGCGCCGTGGTTATCGGCGGCGGGTATATCGGCCTGGAGATGGCGGAGGCATTGATTCGGCGCGGTCTGGAGGTCTCTCTGGTGGAGCGGGCCGCACAGGTCATGGTCACGCTGGATCCCGACATGGGCGCCCTGGTCTCCGAGGCATTGATGGCGGTGGGAGTTACGCTCTACCGGGAAGAGTCCCTGCAAGGCTTTGAGGTCAAAGACGACAGGTTAGAGGGGGTGGTCACGGACCAGCGCACCCTGCCAGCGGATATCGTGATCCTGGGGATGGGGGTGCGCCCCAATACGGCCTTAGCGGAGCAGACCGGTATCCCACTCGGAGAAAAGGGTGCTATTACGGTGAACGAGAGGCAGCAAACTGACGTGGATGGTGTGTGGGCTGCGGGTGACTGTGCCCAGTCCTTTCACCTGGTGAGCAAACGCCCGATTTACATAGCCCTCGGGACCGTGGCCAATAAACAGGGGAGGGTGGCCGGCATCAATATCGGCGGCGGCGCTGTCGCCTTTCCCGGCGTGGTGGGGACCGCGGTGAGCAAGATCTGCGCCGAGGAGGTGGCCCGCACCGGTCTCCAGGAGAGGGAGATCGAACAGGTCGGATGGGATTATGTCGCTGAGAAGATCGAGAGCAGGACGCGGGCAGGTTATTATCCGGAGTCCGGACGGATCACGGTGAAGGTCCTGGCGGAGAAGGGGAGCGGGAGGTTGTTGGGGGGGCAGATCGTTGGGGAAGAGGGGGCGGCCAAGCGGATCGATATCCTGGCCACTGCCCTGCACGCAGGGATGAAGGTGCAGGAGATGGTTAACCTGGACCTGAGCTATGCCCCACCTTATTCTCCGGTGTGGGATCCGGTGCTCATGGCTGCCCGCCAGGTCGAGAAATTGATTTAAACTTTTGGTTGTTTAGGGGTTTCACTGCGTAATACGTATTCTCATGTCTTATATGGGTACTTGATTTCCAATTTCTTCGAAACCTTTCTCCATTATCTGATTACATACGCCCTCCCGAGACTCAAAAAAAGAAAAAGGTTGTATTGGACTAAGGTCCAATTTACTTTTCTTCGCACTATTTAGATAATAACACCTGATAAAGCCCCATAGTGAGCGGGGAAGACAGGGTATACACTTGTAATTGTGAGTAAAATAGTTATAATTAAAATAAAGGAGTGATATTGTAAGGGGGTGATGAACAGTGGCAGAGGACTCTAAACCAAAAAAAACGTTGGATTG
>CAYWLI010000179.1:0-2830 GCA_964459135.1 uncultured Thermodesulfobacteriota bacterium
GAATAATAAAGATGAATTATCGTATTAGTGCAGTGCAATTCTGTCGCTTTTCCCCTGGGGACCCCGTTGTCCGCAAAAATCATATTGAGGTGCGGGGCCATCATTCATATTTTGCCGCCTTTCCCGCTTCGGGATCCCGTAATCCTTATCTCTATATTGAGGAGCGGGAGCGGCATGATGTCCTTGAAAGATTTAAAGGAGCATCATTATACTGAAAGTCCCGCTCTACTTTCTATAATAGTCTAAAGGACGGGATGTCACATAGTGACACAGTGCGGGACGTGAAAATCTGTGGTGAACTATTATACAGGAGAAAGGAGGGAATCATGCAGATCAGCATCAATAACGCAACCCTGGAGTTGGTGCAGGGGGATATCACGCAGCAGGAGACTGATGCCATCGTCAACGCAGCCAACCCCTCGCTGCTCGGCGGAGGCGGGGTGGATGGGGCCATCCATCGGGGGGCAGGACCGCAGCTTTTGGAGGAGTGCCGGACCCTTGGAGGGTGTGAGACCGGAGACGCCAAGATCACCAAGGGGTATAACCTCAAGGCGAAACACGTCATTCATACGGTGGGGCCTGTGTACCGCCGGGATGGGAAGCAAGCACCTGAGCTCTTGGCCAGCGCCTATCGCCGGAGTCTTGAAGTCGCCAGCGAGAATGGCCTCAAGAGCGTTGCTTTTCCCTCCATCAGCACCGGGGCATACGGCTATCCTTTAGATGAGGCAGCCCCCATCGCCCTGGGCACAGTGCTGGACTACATGATGGATCACCCGGAGATCGACCTGGTGCGCTTTGTGCTCTTCGATAGTAAGACCCTCGGAACCTACGAGGAGGCGCTTGAAAAGCTACAGTTGATTAGTTAAAGCAAGGGAGTCTGCTTAATCAACAGATTCTGCATTACAAGGAGAACCTCATGCCCAAACTGTTTGAAGCGACACAGTTAAACAGGATGTCCTTAAAGAACCGCTTTGTCAGGTCTGCCACGGCGGAGGGGATGGCAACGGAGGATGGGGAAGCTACCCCCCGCTTGACCAATCTTATGGCAGAGTTGGCCCAAGGGGGTGTGGGGCTCATCATTACGGGCCATGCCTATGTCACTAAAAGGGGTCAGGCGACCCCGTGGCAGCTCGGCATATACGATGACAAGCTCATCCCCGGCCTGCGCAAGATGACTGATGCGGTGCATGAAAGGGACGGGCGGATAGTCGCACAGCTTGCCCACTCAGGGCTCCGTGCCAATCCAAAGCTCATTGACGGGGCGCCCCTGGCCCCCACAGCCATGGAGGGGTTGAACGAAGTCGTTGCCCAGGAGATGACCTCTGAAGATATCAACGCGACGGTGGAGGCATTCGGTAATGCTGGTGAGCGCGCCCGCGAGGCCGGGTTCGACGGTGCCCAGATCCACGCGGCACACAGTTATTTACTCAGCCAATTCCTCTCCCCTGCCTTCAACCATCGAACCGATGCCTATGGCGGTTCGATCGGGAACAGGGCCAGGATCATATTGGAAGTTATGGAGGCCATCCGGAAACGGGTGGGAAAGGACTACCCTCTCCTGATAAAGATCAATTCCCGCGATTTTTTAAAGGGCGGCCTCGAACTTGATGATTCTATACGAGCAGGCACTATGCTAAAAAATGCGGGGCTCGATGCCATCGAGGTCAGCGGGGGCACGTACGCATCAGGGGCATTGATGCCGATCAGAAAGGGAATCACAAAGGAAGAGCACGAGGCGTACTTCAAGGCCGAGGCCCGCGCCTTTAAGGAGCAGATCGATCTCCCTATTATCCTGGTGGGCGGGATCAGGTCCTTTCACATAGCAGAAGAGATCGTGAATGATCATATCGCAGATTACATTTCCATGTGCCGGCCCCTTATCCGGGAGCCCGACCTGATCAACCGATGGGGATCAGGGGATCTCAGCAAGGCGACCTGCGTCTCCGACACCAAGTGTTTAAGACCTGCCTTGAGCGGAAAAGGCGTCTACTGTGTGGTAGAGAAGCGGCTGAGGGATCAGGAACGGAGAAGAAGCAAAGGATAAAAAGATGATCTGTCCTCACTGTCAATTCGAGCAGCCTGATGAGAATTCCGAGTGCCCGAAGTGTGGCATCGTTTTTGAAAAATACTTCATGTCACAGGAGACCCCTGGTAGAACAGAGGAGGACCCCCAGTTGCACGCAGTTCCGGTCACCGAAGAAGGGGGGGTTACACCTCCCGGCAGCTATCTGAAGGAGCTCTTCTTTTTCGTAAAGCCCGACACGAACCCCCTCTATTTCGGCGGCAGGGTAATCGTCTTTTTGATCATCTTCATATGGGGGTGGAAATTCATCCTCACCCCTTTGGAGAGCAATTACACGGCCCAATCTTTCCTGCATCTCGTCAATCTCCCCTTTCACGAGGCCGGACACATTATTTTTAGCCCCTTCGGTAAATTCATAATGACACTGGGTGGGACGCTGGGGCAGTTGCTCATGCCGCTGATTTGTTGCGCGGTCCTGCTGATCAAGACCAGGGACACCTTCGGGGCATCAGTAGCCTCGTGGTGGTTCGCGGAGAACTTCATGGACATCGCACCCTACATCAACGACGCCCGGGCCTTGGAGTTGATGCTGTTGGGGGGTGTGACGGGAAAAGATGTTATCGATTATCACGACTGGGAATACTTGCTGCGCAAGCTGGGGTGGCTGCAATATGACCACACGCTGGCCTCACTCTCGTACACTCTCGGCATCATACTCATGCTCGGGACCTTCGTGTGGGGTGGGTACCTGCTCGTTAAGCAGTTTCAGAATCTCCGCACGAAGTAACCACTCCCTTTCTCTCCCCT
>CAYWLI010000180.1:0-2789 GCA_964459135.1 uncultured Thermodesulfobacteriota bacterium
CTATAACAAAGGGGCAGGGCTTACTGCTTTCATAGGGAAGCAGAGAGGAGGAGGTTATGAAAAATGATGGATTCACCCGGAGGGATTTTTTGAAGGCGGCCGGTTTGGCTGCAATGGCGGCCGCCGTGGGAAGCGTTCCATCACCACTTTTCGGCGAGGAGAGACCGCTCGCAAAATTCCCTGAAAAGACGGATCTCATACGACTGACATCGAGACCGCCACAGCTTGAGACACCACTCCACTATTTTAAAGAGCTGATAACGCCCAATGAAGCAGTCTTCGTAAGGTGGCATATCTCCAATATCCCCACATCCGTTGATCTGGATCAATGGAGGCTGAAGGTTGGAGGAAACACGGAGCGGGAGATGGAACTCTCATTCAAGGATCTAAAAAAGTTTGAAAAAGTCACCTATACAGCGGTCATGCAGTGTTCGGGCAACAGCAGGAGTTATTTTGAGCCCAGGGTCTTCGGCGGACAGTGGGGCAATGGTGCAATGGCCAATGTTACCTGGGGAGGGGCACGCCTGAGAGATATCCTCAACAAGGCAGGCATAAAACCCGGTTCAGTGGATGTCTTTTTTGACGGCCTTGACGGTCCACCGCTGACCTCAGTTCCTGACTTCATGAAGAGCCTGCCGGTCGACAAGGCGATAGAAGAGGACATCATTGTTGCCTATGAGATGAACGATACGTCGCTCCCCATGCTGAATGGCTTCCCAGCACGGCTTATCGTTCCTGCCTGGTATGCCACGTACTGGGTGAAATCGCTCAAGGAGATCAACGTGCTGGCAAAACCCTTTGAAGGCTTCTGGATGAAAACCGCCTACCGGCTCCCTGATACACCGTGTGGTTGTGTCCCCCCGGGGACTGCGGCGCACAGTACTGTACCGATCAACCGGATGACCACCAGATCCTTGATCATAGAACCTGCGGCGGGGGCGTCGGTTACGGTCAATCAACCAGTAGAGATAAAAGGCATTGCCTTTTCAGGTGGTTACAGCATCAAGGATGTCATAGTATCCACCGACGGCGGAAAGACATGGACAGAAGCAAAACTCGGTCGTGATATGGGACGATATTCATGGATCCAGTTCTCGTACCCATGGAGACCCACGAAACCGGGTGCATACACCCTCATGGCCAAGGCGACCAACAGCATCGGTGAGTCCCAACCCTTCGATGGCCTGTGGAACCCGGGGGGATATCTGTGGAACATGGTCCAGAAGAACGAAGTAGTGGTACGATAGAGAGGAGGAGACCATGAAAAAAATCATACTGTTTTTTTTGCTGGCGACCGCAGCGACAATCTGTTTTGCCTATGCCCAGACGGTTGTGTCAACGGGAGCAAAGAAAACGATCACGCTCCCGCCGGAGAAGGTTGACCTCAAACCTGGAAAAGGGATGGATACGGTGGCGACATCCTGCATTATCTGCCACAGCGTGGACTATATCCCCATGCAACCAAAAGGGACAAAAGAAAAATGGACCGCTGAGGTAAACAAAATGATTAAGGTCTACGGTGCTCCCATCAGCGAAGAAAACGCAAAGGTCATTGTAGGCTACATTGCCACCCACTACGGTACAGGTAAGTAAACGCTACTCTCTATACTTATAACTTCAAAAGGCAAGCTTGCGTGACGGCGTTTATTTCTTGTTGAGACCGATGATGTAGGCAATGACATCGGCAATCTGCTGCGGCATCAGACGCTTCTCATCTCCCACGGCCGGCATCTTCAATGGAGGATTGTCCCCTTCTGGGGCAGACCCGTGTTCGATAAAGAGGTCAATGTTCGTCGCATACGTTTTATAATCCTGGCTGTAGAGCGTGGGATCAATCGGATTCAAGGGGGGAACAGTACCATCCGCTGATCCGGGATTAGCTATACCCCCCTTCCCTTCCACATTATGGCAGCTGATACACTTGGCGTTAAAGATTTCAGCTCCCTTTGAAAAATCACCAGTCAGTTTTACCGCCTCCCCCGGACCGCCGGGGTTCGAAGGACGGGCCACCTCTTCTGACTCGGTTTCCGCAGATGCCTGAGTGGCCTGCTGTCCAGACCCGCAAGCCCAAAGGGGCACCACCAGAAAAAGTACTGCAATTATGTGCCAAATCCTGAGATTCATGCTCATGGTATCCTCTCCTTACGTGATGCAATTAGTCTACAATAGAAAGAGAAAGAGGGTCAAGGATAAAAAATAGACGCTCAATTACTACGTGATAACTGGAAGGAAAAGAGACCCAAACCTCCCCCACCTCTTTATTAAAAATATGATTGTGGGCCCCGCACCTCAGCTTGATTTTTGCGGACAACGGGGTCCCGTCTAACGGGAGATGCCCTTCAGCGGCACTCTCCCACCATAAGCAATAATAAAAGAGGTGATACCCTTTAGGGTACCCCTCTTCTCCCGGTGCAAAAAAAATGTAAATTTACCCTATCTTTTTATACGGTTCAATGTTATATTAATAAAGCCAAATACAACCTCTCTGCTTGTCTGCTTTCCCATTATCTACAATCACACATGGAAATGGCCGATTGCCGAGTAGGACGGAACGGCCAAATACTATTTTAATACAAAAGGAGTACTATGCAACACAAAAGATTTGACGAATTGACATTATCAACAGAACTGCAACACGCCGTGACAACCATGGGGTTTGAGGACCTGACGCCGATCCAATCCGGAGCGATCCCGCTTATCCTTGACGGCAAGGACATTATCGGCCAGGCGCAGACAGGCACCGGGAAAACCCTTGCCTTCGGCATTCCCATGCTCGAGCTGCTCGCGCC
>CAYWLI010000181.1:0-2768 GCA_964459135.1 uncultured Thermodesulfobacteriota bacterium
ATCCCTTCCCTTTTTTTATATCCCCAAAAAGGGGTCAGGTCTATTTTTTTGACATTTAAGGTTGATCAGGTTATAGTGCTTTTATGGCCCGTCCTCTGCGCATAGAATATCCTGGGGCGGTCTATCACATCACGTCCCGCGGGAACGAAAAGAAGTCTATATTCAAAGATGACCAGGAACGATATACATTTCTCGATATCCTTGAGACGGTGAACAAACGCTACCACTGGATGTGCCACGCCTACTGCCTCATGGACAACCATTACCACCTCTTAATCGAAACCCCGGACGGCAATCTCTCCATTGGTATGAGATATCTCAATGGCGTCTATACCCAGTTCTTTAACAGACGGCACAAAAGAACCGGCCACCTCTTCCAGGGCAGATATAAAGCTAAGCTTATCCAAAAAGACAGTCACCTGCTCGAGGTATGCCGGTATGTAGTCCTGAATCCAGTACGGGGAGGGATTGTTGCACGCCCTGAAGAATGGAAGTGGAGCAGCTATCGCGCCACCGCAGGTCGTGCAAAACGGCATTCCTGTCTGACCACAGACTGGGTGCTGGGGCAGTTCATTGTCACCAGGGGGGCGGCCGAGAAAGAATACCGGCAATTTGTTCGAGGGGGGATAGGAAAAGGAACAATCTGGACAGCGGTAAAGGGACAGATTATACTCGGAGAAGATGAATTCGTGCGCGGATTTGGTGACTATCTCAAAAAAAGCAAGGACATTTCCGAGATCCCGAAGAGTCAACGGTACGTGAGTAGGCCTAGCCTTGACAAATTATTTACTGAACATATACGCCAAAACCGAAAAAATCGAGACAGGAAAATCGCAGAGGCGGTTGAGGAATACGGGTATACACAGGGGGAAGTTGCCGATTATCTTGGGTTACACTTTTCCTCGGTGAGCAGAATTATGAGGGGAAAAGTAAAGATGTCAAAAAAATAGACCTGACCCCAAAAGCATCAAAAGAAAAAATGCTAGATATCATCGGAATTGGTGCCTTAAACCTGGATCTCATGTACGAGGTCAACAGCTTAGCTGACCTGCGAAAGACAGGATGGCCCCTCCATGCGGGCAGAGAGACCTCTCTCCCCCCCAAGGATTTCCAACGCCTGTTGCAGGAGTTGAGGGTGAGGGGAACGCTGCGGTTTCGCAGCGGGGGGGGCTCTGCGGCCAATACCGTCTTTGCCCTGGCCAGGATGGGGTTTCAAACGGGTTTTGTGGGAAGGGTGGGGGCTGACGAGGAGGGGGCCTTGATCCTCAGTGACATGGCAGGGGTGGACTTTGCACAGGTACAAACAGGGGGTGCCAGCGGTATCTGTCTGGTGGTTTTGGATCAGCGGCGGGATCGGGCCCTCGTGGTCCAACCCAATGCCAATGACGATCTGTGCCTTGAGAACCTGGATCTAGACTATTGTGCTGAGAGCCGCTATCTCCATCTGAGCGCCTTTGTGGGAGACGGCCCTTTTGATGCCCAGAGACAGCTCATGGCGCTCCTCCCCTCTGAGGTAAAAGTCAGCCTCGATCCGGGGGAGCTCTACGCCCAGCGGGGCATGGATGCCACGCTTCCTCTTATCGAGCGGTCATCAATACTCTTTGCGACGGCCCACGAGATCAGCACCATGACCAACACAGACGATTACCAGGCTGGATGCAAGGAAATCGCCTCCCTCGGGCCCGATACCGTGGTCTGCAAGATGGGGGAGCAAGGGGCATACCTGTTCTCCGGATCAGGAGAGATAGCATTCCACCCCCAGGGGGAAACAGAGGTGCTCGACAACACCGGGGCAGGCGATGTCTTTAATGCCGGGTTCCTGGCCGGACTGCTCCGGGGCAGACCACTGGATGACTGCTTGTCCTTTGCCCACCAGGTAGCGGCCAAGAGCCTCGGCGGCTATGGGCGGGGGCTCTATCCCGATGCCGGTGATGTGCAGGCCTTCCAGGAGGGTTAAGATGCCTTTTCTTTTCGGGTGGTTTTCTACGGGAAGGGACTTGGCGGCCAGACAGCTGCTCCAGGCGGCCTGGGAGCAGATGGGGGAGGACTTTATCCCCGGGGAGATCGCTTTTGTCTTCTGCGACCGTGAGTGGGGTGAGGCTGAGCAGAGCGACCTCTTCCTTGATCTCGTGGAAGGGTTTGGATTGGAGACTATCACCTTCTCGTCACGCCGCTTTCGACCGGAGCTCCGAAAGGAGGATCTGGCGCAATGGCGGATAGCATATCATCAGGAGGTGATGGAGCGGATCGCCCCCTATACCTATGACCTGTTAGTGCTGGCCGGCTACATGTTGATCTTAAGCCCCGAGATGTGCCTCCGCTGTCCTATGATTAACCTCCACCCGGCCCTCCCGGCAGGGCCAACCGGGACCTGGGAAGAGGTGATCGATAAGCTGATCAAGGAGCGGGCCGAGACCACCGGGGCGATGATGCACCTGGTCACCCCGGAGCTTGACCGGGGACCGGTAATCGGCTATTACTCGTTTCCCATCCAGGGGGGCGCATTTGCCCCTTTCTGGGAAGGGAACCTCACCGAGAGGGGTCCCCTCTTCTGGCTGATCCGCCAGGAGGGGGTGCGTCGGGAGATTCCGCTCATCGTCCTCACCCTGAAGGCCGTGGCCGAGGGGAAGATCAGGATCAAGGACGGGAAGGTCGTGGACAGCACGGGTAAGGAGCTGGAGGGGCTCCCCCTCACCCAGGAGGTGGAAGAATACCTGCTGGCGCACCCAGAAACCGAGGAACACGGGTCAGGTCTTGAATCTTGACAT
>CAYWLI010000182.1:0-2725 GCA_964459135.1 uncultured Thermodesulfobacteriota bacterium
CATCCGCTCCTCACCCCTGCGCCGCAGGAGAAGATGTTTGTCCCCGATGGCCTGGTAAACTTTGAACAAAACTCCCTCATCTCGCTCTGATATTTCTCTTGTCTCCTGGATAAGAACGCTACTACCTCCTCAGGGGAGAGCCTGAGCCCCTTAATGAGTTGATCCTTGTGTTGAGAGTCCCGGCGAGCGCGAAGTTCGAAAAAGAGGGTGTAGGAGGGCGTTGTGTCCATCCAGGGGATGGTGGTGGCCCACGATTCGAACTCTTCCATTTCCCCGCTGCTTGGTGGAAGGAGCGCGCCCTTGACCACAAAGGGAACCTTTTTCTCTAATAGCACACGTATACCAAGCCAGGCAGCTTCAAAGGAACCCGAGACCCTGGTGACAGCTTCATAGGAGCTTCTTGTCATCCCATAGAGGGTGATTTCTATAGGTATGAGAGGGGAGATGCGTGTAAATACCCTGGTGAGCGCGGGGGTGAGCAACGTGGCGTTGGTAAGCAAGGCTACCCGAAGGCCGAGCCTGCGGGCAAAGACATAGAGGTCTTCAAAATCTTCTCTCAAGAGGGGTTCCCCCCCTGTGAACCTTACTGTGAGACAGCCGAGGGAAACGGCCTCTTGGAGGATTTCCTGTATCTCCCCTGTCGACAGTTCCCTTTTTTGGGCATGACGATCGTCCGCAAGGAGATTGATATAACAGTGGATGCAGTTGTTGTTGCAGCGTTCGGTGAGCTCCATGTCGAGTGAGTCAAGAGAGGTGGTATTACCCTTCCCGATGGAGACCCCATCGTCCCTTACTTTTACAGCATAAGAATCTTTATCAGCCATCCTCTCTTGTCCTAAACTGCAAGATCCAAAGGCCAAGACGTGCTGTTCATTTGATTAGAGGTGCTTTAAGAGATCTGTTACCCCTCCATCTTTATTAAAGTGAAGGGAATAGCAGGGGACTTCGCGGGCCATCGCTTCCACCAGGGTGAACGTTTTATCCCACCAGTCTGCTGTACCAAGGGGTCTTATCACACAGGCCAGGAGCGTTCCGATTATCTCTTGCGGGTGGTCGAGAGGAATGAGAAGGTTTTCCCGGTCCTGTTTTAGAAAGAGCATGGCCTTTAATGGGGCGGAGTTTGCTGCAACATCCGGAACATCGCCATGGCTCCAGGTGCCATGGATCTTGAAGCCATCCGGCCACCTTCTTACAATCATCCGATCATCGCACAGGATCTTTGCCTGATCCTTCAACATCATTGCCATGGTGGACTTGCCCGCGTTTGAATGCCCCACGAAGAGAAACCCTTTGCCGTCAAGCACCACGCCACTTGCATGGATATAACACCCCCCCCGTTCAGCTAGAAGCCGGGCAAGGAGGATCTGATCGGTAGGAAAGAGTGTGAGGGAAGGGATATTGCCCCTGTGGAAAGGCCTCTCAGTTTTATTATATATCTTGACCGTTCTACGGTTCATTATCGCCAGTTGGTGGATATCCCTTTCTTGAACAAGGCGTGGACGCGTGAAACTTCCCCCATTTGTTTTCTTACGAGATCTTGGATAGAGGCGGCGCCATAGTCGTTTAATCGGTTCCCATGTGCCCCCCGGGACAACCACGTAGATCCAGCAAGGCCCCTTTCTGTAAATGACCCACGGGGGCCTCCGATAGACCTCTTCGGCCATATCCAAGCTGGTCAGAGGTGGTAGGGAGAAGTGGTGCCTGATGGTTATGATATCCTCTCCTGGCCCATCCGCCACAAAGCATTTGAACTTGGGGTGGAAGGTCGTATCAGTTATGGGTAAGTCCGATACCATCTTTATAGTGATACCGGCAATGTGATAATAGCGGTGGTCTAAGACCCGGGGTTTTTCAGCCATTCCTCAATTTCTAGCAGAAGCTTATAGTTAATGTCTTAAAAATTATGTACTTTTTTACCATGTTAGCACCTAACGTACCTGACCGCAAGGCGCGAAGGATTCAACCAACGCTCGCTGGTTTCCAGCTTCAATAGTCTTCTCTCAAACCTTGATCACATAAAGGTGTCCATCAGGAGCTTAAGGCACTTCTTCAATCTGTTACCGACAATTCCGAAGGAGATGCCCTGTGGGAAGAATATTTCCTTCAAGGCCGCGCTCCTTTTTTTCGCCTGGAAAAGAAAGAGGAGGTCGCCAAAGTTCTGATTGGACTTTCCCCCCTTTATCCTCTTCAGAATCCATCGCTCTCCAAAGGAGAGGTTTCCTCTCCAGGATGGGAAGAAATCCAGGTGCAGGAAGCTGAGGTAGGCAAGGGTGTGCTCCGCCCCCATCTTTTTTGCCTCGGAGAGTAGTGCCTCGTCGGAGAGCCCATAGTATTCCTTTGTCCGCACCAGATCCTCCCACCCCTTCTGAGAGCCGAAGGAGTGGCTCTGGAGGTGAATAGCCGTGGAGATGAAGAGATGTACCGGGCAGGGGATCTTGATCTCCATGCCGTCCAATTTTTTGGTAATGCTCCTCTGGAATACATCGTCGATAGAAATCGTGAGGCAGGAATGCTCAAGGATGGTGCGGGAAGGATTGAGGAAGGAGGTGTGTAGATCAAGGGGAAGGCCTGTCTTGTCAAACACCCCGGGATCAATCTCCTCCAATCCCATGTCCTTCAAGCTTTCCTTGAGTCGCCCGATGTCCCGTTCCCTGACCAAGACGTCCACATCAAGCATGTCCCGATCTCCCACTAAAGGATAAACATCCCCTAACAGGCTTATTCC
>CAYWLI010000183.1:0-2724 GCA_964459135.1 uncultured Thermodesulfobacteriota bacterium
TATAGGATGCTCATCTACCACAGTATCCTCTTTCCCATAAGCGTATGAGTTATAGCTGCTCAACCGATAATCCCTTGGGTCTTTGACTAATCCCGCTCTCACAGGGTTCAATTCCACATAGCTCCCACAGGCAAGAAGGTATCGATCTTTTGATATCAAGATACTCTTGAATCGATCCTGCCAGAAATGGCCGATATGATCATACCTCCTCTTAAAATGTTGAGCATAGGAAAGGTTGATCCCCTTCATCACCTCAGCCAAGCTGCCGCCTTCTGCAAGAGTCTCCAGAACTAAATGGACGTGATTTGTCATAAGTACATAATGATAAACCTTGCACTCGAATTTTTCCTTGTATTTATTCAAGATTTCCAAATATGTCTGATAATCCTCTGTATCGAGAAAGACATCCTGACGGTTGTTTCCCCTGGTCAGCACATGAAAAACATGACCTCGTGGCGCTATCCGTGCCATTCTTGGCATGTCGCAATCCTATCAAAGACCTCATCTCACGTCAATAAAATAGAACCGTCCCCTTTTTTCTTTTTTCTCAACAACCCCCATATTGTCCATTGACATCAGCGAAACCGGTTTGCTAGTATTCAGCGAACTGATCTAAAAATCTCGCGCCAATAAAATAGGCCCCACATTTTTTGGAGTACTCTCAATGATACTAAGCGACGAAGAAAAGAGGATGCTGGAGGGAGAATACGGACCCGGTACGCAGCGAGCGATGGCCTTTCTGAAGACACTCGGCGAGGCCCTGGAGGCGGAAAAGATGGTCAGGGTGACCAGCACCCACATCCTCCCGGATATGCCGACCGAGTACCTGGAGCAGATGACCGAAGGCGTTACCGGCATGAGGACGATGGTCTCGCTGATGCCGTGCTTCGACCCCCACTACTGGAGAGAGAAATACGGCATAGTCAGCACGGATAAGCTCATTGGAGGGGTGGGGCTCACCGATGAGAAGGACTACGCCACAAACATGGCCATATTGAACCAGTTGGGGGTGATACCCACGTTCACCTGTACCCCCTATACGGTCGGCATTGTCCCCCGGCGCAACGATACGGTTATATGGTCGGGGACCTCAGGGCAGAATGCCGCCAACTCCATGTTCGGGGCCAGGGCCCCCCGGCAGAGTCTTGCTACCAGCGTAGCCAGCAGTATTACCGGCGTAGCCCCCTACGAAGGCCTGATGAAGCCGGAAAACAGGTTCGCCGAGGTGCAGATCGACACCGGGAAACTGGATGTGGGTAATCTTACCCATGCCGATTTCGGGGCCTTGGGGTATTACATAGGAAAAGTAGCTGGGATCAGGAACGTGGTCTTTGACGACCTGCCCCGCACCATGACTATTGAGCAATGTAAATATCTCACCTCACCGCTGACCGTTGACGGGGCCTGCACCATGTGCCATATGGTGGGGGTAACCCCGGAGGCCCCCACCTTGGAAGCGGCCTTGGGCGGCAAAAAGCCAAGAGAAATAATTAAAGTAACCAAGAAGGACCTGCAGGCAGTTCGTGATATGTTCAACACGGTGAGCCCGGGCGAGGTCCAGCTGGCTGTCTTCGGCTGTCCTCACCTGACCATCACGGAATTACGGGAGCTTGCTTCCCTATTGGAGGGGAAGAGGCTCAAGGACGGGACTCAGATCACCGTCGGTGCCTCTAATATGACCTGCGGCCTGGCGAAAGAGGCCGGGTACGTTGATACCATTGAGAAGGCAGGGGCCATCATGACGAACTGCTGCGTCTCCGGTCAGAATCCCCTAGTCCATATCCAGGGCGTTGATGCCGTAGCGACCAACTCGGCCCGCGGCGCCCGCTTTTTCCAGACACAAACCGCGGGCAGGTGCCGCACCTATTACGGTGATATGAAGGACTGCGTTGATTTGGTAACCGCACCAAGGGAAAGGGGTCATCGATGATACTGAAAGGGCATACCGTGAGTCCGGGAAAGGCCGAGGGAGAGGCAGTGGTGCTGCGCGACCCGTTTTCATTCCTCGGCGAACTGGACCCAACTACCGGGAAGATAGCGTCACCCCTGAACGAGCAATTCGGGGAGGACTTGAGGGGTAAAGTACTCGTAACGCCGACCGGCAAGGGTTCAAGCATGGGTCCGGTCATCTCCTGGTACGCCATGAAGGCGGGGAACAACCCCGCCGCCGTGATCTGCCTTCAGGCTGAGGCTATCCTGGCCAGCGCCGCAATTACCGCCGGTATCCCTATGGTGGACAAACTTGACAAGAATCCACTTGAAGTAATCAAGTCAGGCGACTACGTAAAAGTCGACGCCACAGCCGGCATCGTGGAGATAGGCGATACCTAAGCACGAAGGGGTAACGTAATGCCGGAGAAGAAACTATTGCAGGAGCTCAGTCGTTACCGGATTGGAACCTTCGCCGATATCATGTACAGAAACGCCCTCATATATCCCGATGCGGAGGCTTTTATATACGGGTCGGAGAGGATAACCTTTGTTGAGTACAATGCGAGAGTAAATAGTCTGATACATGCCCTGCAGGCAGCGGGGGTTAAGAAGGGCGATGTAATCGGCGTCCTGTCCTGGAATTGCCTTGATTATGTCGATGTCTACGGAGCGGCAATGAAGGGAGGATTCATCGCCTCACCGTTTAATCCCAGGTTGCAGGAAAGCGAGTTGGATTATCTCATTAATTATTCAGAGGCCACTACGCTTTTTGTCGGCCCGGAATTGGTGGAG
>CAYWLI010000184.1:0-2662 GCA_964459135.1 uncultured Thermodesulfobacteriota bacterium
GCGGTGATCCTCGATTTTCGCCTCAGCCCCCCGGAGATGGCTCCCCTCTTCGACGAGACGGAGGCAAAGGTCCTGATCACCCATTCCAAACAGAAGACCTTTGCCGTGAGGATGCTGCGACAAAAGGAACATCTCCGATACGTTGTCCTGCTCGGCGATGAAATAGGGGAAGAAGACGACTTATATTACTATGAGCGGATCGTTGAGAAGGGGGACGCCCAACAGCCGAATATTCCCCTCACAGATGAGGATGAGGCCCTGTATCTCTATACCTCGGGTACTACGGGAAAGCCGAAGGGGGTAATCCTCACCTACGATCACCATACCTATTTTCCCGAATCTATGAAGGCCTTGCAGCCCTTAACCGATCAGGACGTACAGGGGTCTGTGTTGCCCATGTCCCATATCTCAGGGCCGATCGTCCTTAACCTCCTCGTGGATATGGGTCACACCTTGGTCATCATCGACGAGATAAGGCCCAAAAAGATTCTTGAAGAGGTCCAGCGAAACAAGATCAACTACTTCCACGCTGTACCCCCCATCTTTCAGATGCTCCTCAACCTCCCGAGCCGTGAGCGATATGACCTGAGCAGCCTGCGCTTTGTCGCCATGATGGGGACGGTGGTGGCGGAGGAGCTCATGGAGGAGTGGGCCGAAGAGTACCCTCATGCCATACCATTGCAAGGATACGGGGCCACGGAGACCTCTCCCCTGCTCACCCTCACCCACTACGACGATGCCCCCCGCAAGATGGCGAGTGCCGGCCTCGTGTGCCCCAGGGCTGAAATCAAGATTGTTGATAAGGAGGGCAAGGAACTTCCCTCGGGGGAAGTGGGGGAGGTGATCGCCCGCGGCCCCCAGATCATGAAGGGATACTTCAAGAACCCCAAGGCCACCGAGCAAAAGATCAAGGACGGGTGGTATTACACCGGTGACCTGGGGAGATTTGACGAAGACGGTTATATCTATATTTTGGGCCGGGCCGACGACATGATCATCACGGGGGGGATGAATGTCTACCCCTCGGAGCTGGAAAATGTCCTCATCGCCCACGATAAGGTGGCTGAGGCAGCAGTGGTAGGTATAGGTGACATGGAGAGGGGTCAGGCCTTGAAGGCGGTGATCGTACCCAAAGTAGGGGAGGAGATATCAAAGCGGGAGCTTATGAAATTTTGTAGGGAGCGGCTCGCCAGCTTTAAGCTCCCTAAGGTGATAGAATTTCGGGATAGCCTCCCGCGCTCCCGCACCGGTAAGGTAGCCAAGCGGGAGCTGAAGGTCGTCGAGAGCGAACTGAAAAAGGTCTGGGAATTTCTGGGAGAGCACAAGAAGTGGATCGGGCCTGTGGCCCTCATTGCCGTCTGGTTTCTGGTTACTATCACCAAGATAGTAGACCCCTTCTTTCTCCCCTCACCGGTGGCCGTTGGGAAGCAGCTCGGGATACTGCTCACTACCGTATCGACCTACGAACATATCTTTAAGACCTTCTACCGCATGATGGCGGGATATTTTATCGCGGTGGGCATTGGGGTGCCGTTGGGTATCATCCTCGGCTATTGGGAGAAGATCTATGACTCGGTGGAGTTTATTATCGACTTTTTCCGCTCCTTTCCAGCGACCGCCATGTTTCCCCTCTTTATGCTTGCCTTCGGCCTCGGGGATGGTTCGAAGATCGCCCTGGTGGTCTTCGGCTGCGCCCTGCTCATCCTGGTCAACACGACCTATGGGGTCCATGGGGGGAGCCGCACCCGCAAGATGGTGGCGGAGACCATGAAGGCATCGGAGTCCTATATCATGGCCAAGGTCGTCCTGCCCGAAGCCCTCCCCCAGATTGCGGCAGGGCTGCGCCTTGCCCTCTCGTTGAGCCTCATCATCATTGTGGTCCTGGAGATGTTTATCGGGACCAAGCGCGGCTTGGGGTTTTTGATATACAACGCCCACATGACCTATCAGATCGCCGATATGTACGCCTTTATCGTCTTGGCCGGCCTCATTGGTTATTTCATCAACCAGGGGTTTGTCAAGCTGGAGGACAAGGTGATCCATTGGGCGGGGAAATAAGAGCAGAATGGAAAGCATGGGGTGGTGGGGGGTTGTTTTAATAACATAAACAGAAGGAGGATGAGACTATGAAAAAGGTATTGGCAGCAATCGGTATTATGGTTTTTCTGTTCGGAGCGGCCACAGGGGCCTTTGCGGCCAAAGATGTGGTGACGATCGGCTATCTCCGCATCGTAATGAGCCTGCCAACCTTTGTGGCGCAGGAGAAAGGCTTCTTCGCCGACGAGGGTCTGAAGGTAGATCTGGTCCCCTTCAATTCGGGATCAGCGATCACCGATGCCCTGGTAGCCGGCAGGATCGACGCCAACTGCGGCAGCTCCATGACCGGCCATTGGTTCGCCGCGCAGGCAGCACAGGATCGGTTCAAGATCTTTCTCGTGTATGGGACCACTTCCAGTAAGGAAGACAACAGCTATGTGGTGGTGGTCAAGAAGGATTCTCCTATGCACGATCTCAAAGACCTCAAGGGGAAGAAGGTGGGCACCTATCCTGGCGCCACCTCCGTGGCCTTGGCCAGGGTAGTTATCCGAACGCAGATTGATCCAGAGGAGGTTATTTTCACCCAGGTTCCGCCTCCTAACATGGTCCCTGCCCTGGCTGCGGG
>CAYWLI010000185.1:0-2656 GCA_964459135.1 uncultured Thermodesulfobacteriota bacterium
CCCCTTTATCAGCCAAATCTCACACAAGTACCAATCCCTGACACCGACTGAGATCCAGATTTGCAACATGATCCGCAGCGGACTCAGGACCAAAGAGATCGCCGAGATACGAAATATCTCCCCGGCTACCATCAGCAGGCATCGAGAGCGCATCAGGCGCAAGCTCGGCATCTCAGGGAAAGACGTCAACCTCATCACGTATCTGCAGATGACCGGTTAGGCCCTCACAGAAGTTCTTTAAGGCCAAGAAAAGCCGTTTCATCCAACTCTGGATTCTGCGGTAGTCTGTTGCTTACAAGATGCAACAATCAGATCACCCACCTCAACAAAATAGATCGCACACATCACCCTTCGAAAAACATTCCTGCCGGCAATCCCATAGGGGTATCGTCAGCGGCAGTATCTGTGGTGAGCTTTGTGCGCTGCCAGCCGAGCGCATTGGCCAAAGCAAAAAGGTTGATGCCTCAACCGGCGATGGATGACCTGGCTACGGCGGGGAAACGGCAATCTCTTTCCCGGCCTCAGGGGGTCGATCCTGAGATCAACGGTACTTGTCTTATAGCCCGTTTCCTCGTTATAGATTTTGAATATGCCCTGAAGGCATTATTCCGCCTTGTACACCTTGCAGAGGAAACCCCTCATTGCGGGAGAACCTATTTCAGGACTGTATGGAGGACTGTCATCCGTCAGGACATTGATATTGGCCTTATCCCAGCCGTATTGTCCAGAGGCACCTTCCTCGGGAAACCACCACCCATAAGCGACATTGACAACCCTCGGATCAACTGCTTTACTGAGAGTTGCTGTTTGCATTATCCTACCCCGTTGATTTTCAATATAAACATCGTCACCTTCCTTGATTCCCAGTCTATCGGCAGTGGTGGGGTGCAGCGCGGCCAGGGGTTTCGGACGCTGTTTGCGTAGAGTTTCCAGGTGCCTGCCCTGTGAATGGATATAATTTTTATCGTGGGCGCTTGTAAGGGTCAAGGGATACTCGTGGACCATCTCCGGCGCGCTGAACACCGTTTCCCGGGGCTCGTGGAAAACAGGGATGGGCTCATACCCCCATTGCTCACACAGTGAGGAGTATAGTTCCACCTTGCCCGAAGGGGTATTGAAGCCGTCCTCAAGGTATTTCCGGTACCGTGTGCCCGACGAGACAACGCAATTCCGCTGGCGCAATTCATCAAAGGTCATTCCTACCCGCTTCAGATAGGCGTCAAGATAGGTATGGAGATCTTTCCAGAAGTATTTCCCCAGCCCTAATTTCTCCGCCAGTGAGATGACAATCTCCAGGTCGGACCTGCACTCCCCGACCTGAACAACCTTTTGCTGTGCCTGGAGATAGGTATCCCCTAATCCCAGACCTGCGACAAGAACGGCATCAGCTTCAAGATAGGAGGCGCTCGGAAGTATCATGTCGGCCAGGAACGCAGTGGGCGTGATAAATATATCCGCAACCACCAGAAAATTGATCTCTTGTAAGGCTTCATAGACTCTTTTTGAATTGCACCAGGTCATTACCGGATTACTGCCCAATACCAGGGCCCCTTGAATCTCGTAGGGTGTCTTGTCCAGAATGGATTGCACAAGATATTGAGGTTGTAGCTCCGCGGGTTTGTTCGCGATCGTATTCCATAGGGGATCAGCCGGGAAATGTCCATTTTTCTTTCCGAGCTTTTTTTCAACCTGTTCGGGTGGAAGTACATCACGGAGGATATCTGCCGCCGTGCCCTCCCTGTCTATCGCCCCGACCGTTGCCTGAACAGTACCCCCCGGTATGTCCAGGAGACCGCAAATGGCCTGTATGATGGAAGCCGCCCTGGCAAACTGCGTGCTGTTATAGCTGTCCTCACTCGCATTACCTGTCATGAGGCAGGCGTATTGAAAACTGGAAAAGAGCCGTGCGGCACCTCTGATCTTTTCGGCCGGAACCCAGGTTATCTCAGCGACGCTATCAGGGGAATATTGCTGAACGTGTCTCTTAAGCTTATCGAAACCGATTGTCCATTGATCAACGAATTCCCTGTTATACAGATTTTCATTAACGATCACATTGAGTATTCCCAGGGCCAGCGCCAGGTCCGATGCCGGCCTGGGCTGCAGCCAGATATCGGCCCGTTGCGCAGCCTCGGTTTTTATTGCATTAACGACAATGAGTTTGGCGCCCTCTTTTAAGGGAGTGTTCACACTATTTCCCCAGCACATGACGCAATCGGGACGACCGGCAAAGTCAGGCCGCCCGTCAAATCCATAGGTCATGAGCCTGCCGCTGGCACTGGGAATATAGCAGGTATTATCGATACTCGCTATATTCGGTGTTCCAAAGGCGTTCCCAAGCCTGGAGACGAGATCACAGCGGCGCTCATAATATCCCTTGACTAGGGCAATGGATTCGGCCCCGTAACGGGTCTTGAACTCGTTAAACTGCATGGCCACGGTATCAAGGGCCTCGTCCCATGAAATCCGCTGCCATTTCCCCTCACCCCGTTCCCCGGCCCTCTTCAGGGGAAAGTGCAATCTGTCTGGATGGTACACGCGCTCCACACCAGCCTGGGCCCTTTCGCAGAGATCGGCCCCGGGCTTGATGGATGCAGGATCTTTTTCCAGGCCGGTCACCTTCCCCTTTTCAATGTGCACAAGCATATCGCACTGG
>CAYWLI010000186.1:0-2623 GCA_964459135.1 uncultured Thermodesulfobacteriota bacterium
CAGCCTTGACAAGGAGGGGAGGGGGCACTATATTTTTTACACAAAACTGCGTGAGGGAACAGTGCCAATCTACGAATACCAATGTACCAATTGCGGTCGCACCGTAGAGGAGATGCAGAGGATTACGGATAAGCCTTTGCAAAAGTGTCCCTTTTGTAAGGGTAAACTACGCAGGCTTATCTCGCTCAGCTCGTTTCAATTGAAGGGGACTGGCTGGTACGTTACTGATTACAAGAATAACGGTAAAAAAGACAAAGTTGCAAAACCCGCGGAAAAACCCGCAGAAAAAAAAGAAGTAAAATCGGAAAAGAAAACGGAAGATACCAGCACGGCATAGTTCTTAACTCTGTTTGTCTCTTTCATGCCAAACGTACACCACTCTTTTGTCTTAGAAAAATGATATCGTCCTGAGGGTGGCATTCCTGTCGTCACTTTTCAATGAGTTTAATTTCATAGATATAAGGCCACAACTTACCAGTCACAAAGAGCCGGTCATGTTCATGATCATAGGCAATACCGTTCAAGACACCATTCCATGTGCATAGTCCGCCCACATCTATCCAGCCGATCACCTCACCGGTTTGGGGTGAGATCCGAGCAATACGATTCTTCTGCCACACGTTCGCGTATATCTCGTCTTGAATGTATTCAAGCTCATTGAGCATACTTACAGGACCTTGTGCATCGCGCACCTGGAGTGTGCCTATTTGTGTAAAAGTTTCAGGATCAAGGAAATAAAGCGTAGCTGTTCCATCACTCATAATCAAGCGCTTCCCGTCATGGGTGATACCCCACCCCTCAGTCGAATAATGAAACTCCCGTATGATGCCGAAGCTTTTTATGTCGTAAGCGAAACCGATCTGCGATTGCCACGTTAATTGAATAATTTGGTTTCTGTAGATCGTTATCCCCTCACCAAAAAAATGTGGCGGCAGCCTGTAGATTTGCACAACGTTTCCTGTCACTAACTCCACCTTGCGCAGCGTAGAGGAACCATACTGTCCGGTCCCCTCATAGAGGTATCCGCCCTCGAATACCAACCCCTGGGTGAAGGCCTCCTTGTCGTGGGGGTAGGCATTGATAACTTTGTAGGTATAGATCGGCACGGTTCCTGCGAATGCGTTGGTTCCAATAAGAAGAATGACCGCTATGATGAAGCCTTTAATGTTTTCCATGGTTGTATTCTACTTATACGGTAAAAACTAGATATGAACGCACTGAGCCCAAAACGGTCTTTGGGGGGAGGATTCCGGCCACAGCACCGGCATACGGGAATTGAAAGGGGCTCTGTTAACTATATAAACCTGATCTTCTGGTGGCTCCCATGTTAAATGTTCATTCCACCATCGGACATGAAGACGCTGCCGGTCGAAAAGCTGCTTTGATCAGAAGCAAGGAACAAAACCGATTGCGCTATCTCCTCGGCTCGTCCATGGCGGCCCAAAGGGATGATCCGGTTGAGAAATTCGGCGCCATCCTCCCCCACTACCTCGGTGAGCTGCTCCTCGATCTTCGTCTGAAACGTGTTGTCGATGGGGCCCGGTGCGAGGATATTGACGCGGATGTTACGGGGAGCGGCTTCTTTTGCCACGGTGCGCATGAGCCCGATGAGGGCATGTTTGGATACTACGTAGGCGCAGACGCCGGGGTCGGCTGTCACCCCCATGATGCTGGATGTGATGATAATGCTGCCGCCGTCATTCATCTGAGGCAAACCGTATTTACACGCGAGGAACGAACCACGGATGTTAACCGCCATAACCTTATCAAAGATCTCCTCGGGATATTCGACAATCGGTTTGATGACGCCGCTGATCCCAGCATGGCTGAACAAGACGTCGATCTTGCCCCAGGTGGCAACTGTTTGGTTAATATAGTTTTGCGTTTCCTGTGTGTCAGCTACGTTCGCCTGTATGATCCTCAGTGTATCATCGCTCACATTGAGGGTCTTGGCAGCACGAGTTAAATTATTTTCGTTATGCCCGACCAGCATAACCTTGGCGCCTTTCTGCAGAAGGAGCGAGGCACTCGCAAGCCCGATGCTTCCAGCCCCGCCGGTAACGATACATACTTTGCCCTTCATGATCCCCATGTGTTTTCTCCTTTCTTCATTCACGTTTTTAAGTACGAGCTGCTTATGTTCGGTCTCTGTTCTTTCAGTATGATTACTTTAGCATAACAATTCTTCAATCAGTTTGTATATAAGATTTTATGAAAAAAGTGCTTGACAAATAAATTTAATGCGGGGTATGAAAGGGTGTAATCACGGTGCCGCACGAAGGGGTATGAGGCACCAACTAATTACTTACATATAGTTCAAGATCGCAGCTGAGACCTTCTGTTTCTAGGGGATGGGGCAATGGGAAGGGTAGAGGAAAAATAGTTTTTAATGAGCCTTCGCAGTCCTGCTCTGCTTTACTAAAAATATTAAAAGCGGGACGACGGAGGCTTTTTTATTTTTACAACTTTTTACTGATCACTGGTTACTGAAGACTGGTCACTGACTATATTTTAGGTGTGGGACTGATCACTGATTATGTCGCTTTGCGACCCCCTACCATTCGGATATTTTATAGAGGGGGTGTCGTAATACGACACATCCCAACATTTTATTCGATAGGAG
>CAYWLI010000187.1:0-2528 GCA_964459135.1 uncultured Thermodesulfobacteriota bacterium
AAAAGGCGTTTCCTCTTTATTAAGTGATTTTTAATTATTGGAAATTACAACCATTTTAGGAAGGGCTCCCCTCAATTTCAACTTACTTTTAGCACGCCTCCTTTACGAGAATGTTGATAGTAAAACCCGGATTATAAAACGAGGTTCGAGAAATAATGGCACCCCCGGAGAGAGAATTCTAACCCATTGCTTTTCAACTGTGTTATGGAAGATTTAGATACCAAAACATTCAAAGAGATTTATGACATCATTCATATGGCGAATTTCACCATTGATCGAAATTTGCTCAGAAAGAAGATTATCGAGTTCTTATTTAACAGAATCTATATAGAGAGCTCGGTTTTTTTTGTGCCAGTTGAAAAATCAAAGTCCACCGGCGGAATAGAGATAAATATCGATGAAAAATATGTGAGGGAATATAAAGAATATTATCATCTATATGATCCAATTCAATTGATTAAAGGATCGTTTTGTCAAAAAAGGGTGATTCAGTTAGAAGAACTTATCGACTATCACTCTTTTGTTTCTAGTAAGTTTTACTGTGATTTTCTCAAACCCCAAAAAATCCATCATAAACTCTATATAAATCTCCATATGGGTGACAGATTTCATGGGAGAATCGCCTTGTACAGGCCGGCAAAATCCAAAAAATTCTCTCGAGAAGAAGTAAGCACTCTCAGTACCATATCCCCTTATTTGGCACACGCCCTGGATCATAACGATCTCTGTATCAATATCAAATTGCAAGATAATATTTTCAAAATCGTTGAAAAAGAATGTTCTACCGGTCTAATCCTCTTAGATTATTCCATGCAACTGATATATATGAACCAGAAGGCCAAAGAGTTTTGCAGGGATCTGATAGGATATCCATCTCTCCAAGATATATACATCCATGTCCCTCTGATGTTACTGCAAGATTGCTACGCAATAACTGAGGAACTCAAAAGATGTCCGGCTGATTGCCTTGTACTTCCTAAATGTAGTGTCATACGAATCAATAGCTCAAAGAAATTCTCCGTATGTTCCCAGTTAATTGAAAAAGAGATAAGTTCGGAGAATTGCATATTGTTTATGATTTCCATTGAGGAAATGGGTGAATCGAGAAGTATCGACAAAAATAGTCTTAAGAAGAGTTACTCCTTAACGGAAAGGGAGATAGACATAGTACTTCACATTTTCAAAGGCCTCAGAAATGCAGAAATCGCGCAGAGATTATTCGTATCAGAAATAACGGTTAAAAAGCATATCCAAAATATCTTTCAAAAGGTGGGCGTTAAAACCAGGACTGCTCTTATTTATAGAATTTTAGATAAGGAAGATATTCCCCCTAATTAGATAGTATCAATAAATCGTGATCTACTGCTCGATGCCCCGATTGAGCGCAATCTCAATTGGGCAAAATGCAGGAGCCGGCGTTGAGCAGAGGGGATAAAATGCCAATCATGGGCATGATATTCTCCCTATTGAATGGTAATGAGAGATTATTACAATCTGGTGCCGAAACATATACGGCGTGCAATAGATCACGAATAAGCAAGCGATTTTCACTCCAGATAATATCCCCCAAAATTATACTTTCGTATAGTTTACAGAGGAGAGTTACTTCTCTATTATAGGCTTGAAGCTCGTGAAAACGAGCGGGGAAACAAGCAGATATCAAAGAAGGAGTACATAAGGGTGGAGATTCCCACTTGTAAGATGCTTCGGACATTTTTGAGTGCTGCCTGCTGGCAAGAAACGTTTTCGGCGGCATAAAATACGTCTCACAAGTTTACCAAGGCGCCAGCACCGATATCATAATGGAAAGGAGGGATGAGATACGTGAGATTTTATGGCAACAAGACCCAATGATAAGGAGGAAAAATAAAATGAAAAAGAACATATTGTTTTCCTTGATTGTTTTGGCATTAATGGCATTGCCTGTGTGTTTTGCTTGTACTCTTGTAACCTCAACAACCCAGCCAACCCCACCAACCCAAGGGATTGCCCCTATTGTTTCAACTCAGTGGTTAGCAATGAACATGGATGCTGTTCCCAACCTGGTCATACTTGATAGTAGGGCTCCGGACAATTATGCAAAAGGTCATATCCCCGGCGCAGTCAATGTACCCGGTCTCGGTAATTTTTACTTATGTCTCTTCGCCCCGGACTGCGGGCTTTGGATGGAAGTCCCGGAAGAGAGTGCCCTGCTGACGACTATTGGCAACGCGGGGATAACCGGCGATTCCCTCGTCGTTGTTGTTGGGAGAACCGTTGACCCCTTTGCCGCCTATGCCGTCGCTGATGCTGCCAGGGCTGCCATTACACTCCTGTATGCCGGTGTTGAAAACGTGGCTCTGCTTAACGGCGGATACGATAAGTGGGCAGCTGAGAAAAAACCTATTTCGAGGAGATCCGTTAAGCCAAAAACAGTAACATACAGCGGAGCAGTAAATAAGGCGATGTTTGTCCAAAAGGACTATGTCGAAAAAAAGATCGGGAAATCCACCATAGTCGAGGCTCGAGAGGCTGATATTTACTTTGGT